>JALVRJ010000250.1 GCA_027031305.1 Hyphomicrobiales bacterium
AAACGGGCGAGTTGTTGATGACCTGCTTGCGTTCGGCTTCCGTGATCGGCCCCATGCGCGAGGATGGCGGCCGGATGAGCGTGCGCTGCACCATGCTCGGCACGCCCTTGCGTTCCAGCGTGGAGACGAGTGCCTCGCCCACGCCCAGCTGGGTGATGACCTCCGCGGTGTCGAACTTCGGGTTCTGACGGAAGGTCTCGGCGGCGGCCTTCACCGCCCGCTGCTCGCGCGGGGTATAGGCGCGCAGCGCGTGCTGGATGCGGTTGCCCAATTGCGCCAGCACCGCGTCCGGCACGTCCAGCGGGTTCTGCGTGACGAAGAACACGCCCACGCCCTTCGAGCGAATGAGCTTCACCACCTGCTCGATCTTCTCCACCAGTGCCTTCGGTGCCTCGTCGAACAGCAGGTGCGCCTCGTCGAAGAAGAACACCAGCTTCGGCTTGTCCGGATCGCCCACCTCGGGCAGCTCCTCGAACAGCTCGGACAGCAGCCACAAGAGGAAGGTGGCGTAAAGCCGGGGCGAGCGCATCAGGCGATCGGCAGCGAGGATGTTGATGTAGCCGCGCCCGTCGCGGGTGGTGCGCATGAAGTCGCGGATGTCCAGCGCCGGCTCGCCGAAGAATTGCTCCGCGCCTTGTTCCTCCAGCACCAGCAGGCGGCGCTGAATGGCGCCGATGGTGCGCTTGTCGATGTTGCCGTATTCGGTGGTCAGCTCCTTCGCCCGCGCCGCCAGATCCTTCAGCAGGGCTTGCAGATCCTCCAGGTCCAGCAGCAGCAGGCCTTCCTCGTCGGCGATGCGAAAGGCGATGTTCAGCGCCCCTTCCTGCGCCTCCGTCAGGTTCATCAGCCGCGATAGCATCAGGGGGCCCATCTCGGAGATGGTGGTGCGCACCGGGTGGCCCTGCTCTCCGAACAGGTCCCAGAAGATGGTCGGGTTGCCGTGAAAGTCGTAGTCGTCGAAGCCGATCTTCTTCGCCCGCTCCAGCAGGAAGTCCTTCGGCTCGCCGGGCTGGGAGATGCCTGCCAGGTCGCCCTTCACGTCGGCCGCGAACACCGGCACGCCGTGCGCGGACAGGCCCTCGGCGAGAATTTGCAGGGTCACCGTCTTGCCGGTGCCGGTGGCGCCGGTGATCAGCCCGTGGCGGTTGGCGTAAGGCAGGTTCAGCCACTGCTTGAGCGGCTTGCCATCGTCATCGAAGGCGGAGCCGATGAAAACCCGCTCCATGTTGGAATCGTCCTTCATGGGAAGAAGCCCCCTGTTGGCGGATTGCGTGCTGATCAGGCGGCGGCAGCATGGGAACATCCGCCGCTTACTGTCAAGCGGTGACTTGCGAGCTTATGCCTCTTGGTTGGGACTTTTAGTAAGGCATTGAAACCAAAATGCAATTCCCTCCACCAACTACTTTCACTACTATCCCTACTTTTTATTGACGGCAGGGTTGGCGTCTGGTAAACAAGTGTCTGTCAGTTGTCGCGCTGCGTTGCGTGACCAATGGGGTGATGTGAAGGAGAAAGAAAGGAGCTGGAAATGGCTAAGCTTCGCACTATCGAAATCGACTTTGACATTCACAGGCTGATCGAGCTCGAAAGGAAAGGGTTCGATGAACCAGAGTATCTGGCCTTGAGGCGCCTGCTGAAATTACCTGCCCCTGAAACTCAGGAAGAGCAGGAGGCTTCCATTTCTTATTCTACACAGGAAGGGCGATCTTGGATTGGAAAGGGCGTGGAGCTCCCTCATGGCACAGAAGTAAGAATGACCTATGGGGGCAAAACTTACCATGGAAAGATTGATGATGGTGAATGGGTTGTGGAGGGGGTACACACAAGAAGCCCTTCGGCCGCAGCTGGTAGTGCCGCCCGCACAAAAGATGGTAAGCATCCGGCCCTGAATGGTTGGAATTATTGGGAAGTCAAGAGGCCAAATGATGAAAATTTCATTCCGCTGAAAAACTTACGCCCCTGACCAACACCTAAGTATCAGCGTTAGAAATAGAAAATGCCCACAAGTTTTTGTGTCGTGGGCATTTCTATTAAGCTATCATGGCCTCCTCACGCGGCGCAAAGTGATGTTGATGCGCCCTTCGCCCATCTCTTCCGGCAGAACGCCGGTGCCGGGGTATATGCGGTCGATGCCGTGATGGCGCAGGCGCGAGGGACCTTCGAGGATGAGCACGTCGCCACCGTGCAGGTCGAAGGAGATGGTGGGGTCGCGCCGTTTCAACCCGCCCAGCCGGAAGCGCGCCGAACAACCCAGCGACACCGAAAGGATTGGCGCCTCCAGTGCCTCCTCGTCCACGTCCACGTGCAGGCCCATCCTCGCCCCGGGCGCGTAATGATTGATGAGTCCCGCCTCTGGCGACGCCGGGTAATCCGTCAGCTCTTCCCACAGCCGCAGCAACATGTCCGGCATGGCTGGCCACGGCGCACCCGTTTCCGGGTGCACGGGCTCGTAGCGATAGCCCTTCTCCTTGTCCGACACCCAGCCCAGCGGGCCAGTGTTGCTCATGCGCACGGAAAAGGGCCGTCCCGTCTTCGGCATCCTGGGCACGAACAGGGGCGCGGCGCGCAGGATGCACGCCACCTCGGTCAGCAGCGCATCCTGTTGCGCCGCGCTCAACCGCCCGCGATACAGCCGCGTGCCCTCCGGCATGGGCTCGTTGAACGATCGCGCCTGTGCCGACATTTTTTCATCCCGTTTTGTTGATGCACCCCATGCCCCTCCCTATATAAGCCGCGAGCGGCGCGGTTGGGGCATGTTTTCGCCTGAAAACGCGCCAGAAAGGGAAGAATTCGAAGGATCAACCAGCAAGAGGCCGGGCGAGGCTCCGCACCGGGGCCGCCTTCAGCGAAGAGGGGAACGACATCCGGCCAGCCGAAAAGGAGGAATACCAGATGAGCAGGATTGTCGGCATCGACCTTGGCACCACGAACTCCTGCGTGGCCGTGATGGAAGGCAAGGAGCCGCGCGTGCTGGAGAACGAGGAAGGCACCCGCACCACCCCTTCGGTGGTGGCGTTCACCGAAGACGGCGAGATTCTCGTGGGCATCCCGGCCAAGCGTCAGGCCGTGACCAACCCGGAAAACACCATTTTCGCCATCAAGCGCCTCATCGGCCGGCGCTTCGACGACCCCATCGTGAAGAAGCACATCGAGCTCGTGCCCTACAAGGTGGTGAAGGCCGACAACGGCGACGCCTGGGTGGAGGTGCGCGGCAAGAAGTATTCGCCGCAGCAGATCTCGGCCTACATCCTGGAGAAGATGAAGCAGACCGCCGAGCGCGCGCTGGGCGAGGACGTGACGCAGGCGGTCATCACCGTGCCCGCCTACTTCAACGACCAGCAGCGCCAGGCGACCAAGGACGCCGGCAAGATCGCCAAGCTCGACGTGCCGCGCATCATCAACGAGCCCACGGCCGCCGCGCTCGCCTATGGCCTGGACAAGAAGGAAGAGGGGGTCATCGCCGTCTATGACCTCGGCGGCGGCACCTTCGACATCTCCATCCTCGAGATCGGTGATGGCGTGTTCGAGGTGAAGTCCACCAACGGCGACACGTTCCTCGGCGGCGAGGACTTCGACATGCGCATCGTCGATTACCTGGCCGACGAGTTCAAGAAGGAGCAGGGCATCGACCTGCGCCAGGACCGGCTTGCGCTTCAGCGCCTGAAGGAGGCGGCGGAGAAGGCCAAGATCGAGCTCTCCTCCACCAACCAGACGGAGATCAACCTGCCGTTCATCACCGCCGATCAGTCCGGGCCGAAGCACCTCCAGATCAAGCTGACCCGCGCCAAGCTGGAAAGCCTGGTGGAAGACCTGGTCGATCGCACGCTGGAGCCGTGCAAGAAGGCGCTGGAGGACGCCGGGCTGAAGACCTCCGACATCAACGAGGTCATCCTCGTCGGCGGTCAGACCCGTATGCCGCTGGTGCAGCGCAAGGTGCAGGAGTTCTTCGGCAAGGAGCCGCACAAGGGCGTCAACCCCGACGAGGTCGTGGCCATGGGCGCGGCCATTCAGGGCGGCGTGCTCTCTGGTGATGTCAAGGATATCCTGCTGCTGGATGTCACGCCCCTGAGCCTCGGCATCGAGACGCTGGGCGGCGTGTTCACCCGCATCATCGAGCGCAACACGCCCATCCCCACGAAGAAGAGCCAGATCTTCTCCACCGCGGAAGACAACCAGCAGGCGGTCACCATCCGCGTCTTCCAGGGCGAGCGCGAGATCGCGGCGGAGAACAAGCTGCTCGGCCAGTTCGATCTTGTCGGCATCCCGCCCGCACCCCGTGGCGTGCCGCAGATCGAGGTGACCTTCGACATCGACGCCAACGGCATCGTCCACGTCTCGGCCAAGGACCTGGCCACCGGCAAGCAGCAGGAAATCCGCATCCAGGCCTCCGGTGGTCTGTCGGACGAGGAGATCGAGAAAATGGTCCGCGAGGCCGAGGCACACCGGGCGGAAGACCAGAAGCGCCGCGAGCTGATCGAGGCGCGCAACCAGGCCGACGCCGCCATCTACCAGGCCGAGAAGACGCTCAAGGACCTCGGCGAGAAGGTCTCCGCCGAGGACAGGCAGGCGGTCGAGAGCGCCATCGAGGAGCTCAAGAAGGTCATGGAGTCC
>JALVRJ010000251.1 GCA_027031305.1 Hyphomicrobiales bacterium
CGCATGAAGTCGGAGAAGATGAGGAAGGTGCCGCCATAGTTCAGGAAGCCCTTGTGCAGGGCGATGCCGTTCATGGCGCAGCCCATCTCGAACTCGCGGATGCCGTAGTGGATGTAACGGCCCGAGTAGTCGCCGGGCCTGACCGACTCCATGCCCTTGACGATGGTGAGGTTGGAGTGGGTGAGGTCGGCCGAACCACCGACGATGTTCGACTGGGCGTTGACGATGACCTCCAACGACTTCTGGGAGGCCTGCCGCGTCGCCAGCTTGGGCTTCTCTTCCGAGAGCTGCTTCTTGAAGGCGTTGAGCGCGTCCAGCGTGGAGGGCCAGACCTTGCTTTCGAGGTCGCGCAGGAAGTCGTCCCTTTTCGGCGAGGCGTTCAGGCGGGCCTCCCATGCCTCGCGCTCGGCGCGGCCACGGGCGCCGGCCTGGCGCCAGGCGTTGAGGATGTTTTCCGGCACCTCAAAGGGCTCATACGGCCAGCCCAGCGCCTCGCGCGCGGCCTTGATCTCGTCCTCGCCCAGCGGCGCGCCGTGGGTGGCTTCCGTGCCCTGCTTGTTGGGCGCGCCGAAGCCGATGATGGTCTTGCAGTCCACGAGCACGGGGCGGTCGGACTTCTTCGCCTCGGCCAGGGCCTTCTCGATGGAGGCGAAGTCATGGCCGTCGCAGGTCAGCACCTTCCAGCCGGCGGCCTCGAAACGCTTGTGCTGGTCCATGGAGGTGGCGACATTGGTGCTGCCGTCGATGGTGATGTTGTTGTCGTCCCACAGGACGATGAGGCGGTTGAGCTTCAGGTGGCCGGCAAGGTCGATGGCCTCGTGGGAGACGCCCTCCATGAGACAGCCGTCGCCGGCGATGACCCAGGTGTAATGGTCCACCAGATCGTCACCGTAGCGGGCGTTGAGCATCCGCTCGGCGAGCGCCATGCCGACCGCCGTGGCCAGCCCGGTGCCAAGCGGGCCGGTGGTGACCTCCACGCCGTCGAGGTGGCCGTATTCGGGGTGCCCGGCCATGCGCGAGCCAAGCTGGCGGAAGTTCTTGATCTCGTCGATGGTGGCCTGCTCGAAACCGGAAAGATAGAGCAGCGAGTAGAGCAGCATGGAGCCGTGCCCGGCGGACAGCACGAAGCGGTCGCGGTCGGCCCACCACGGCTCGGAGGCGTCGAATTTGAGGAATTTCGTCCACAGCACGGTGGCCACGTCGGCCATGCCCATGGGCATACCCGGATGGCCGGAGTTGGCCTTCTGTATCGCGTCCATGGAAAGGGCGCGAATGGCGTTGGCCATGTCCTTCAGGCTCGCGTCGCTCATTGTTCGTTTGCTCCCTGCCTTCAAATGAATTGTGACTGGCGCCCGGGGGCGCCGTGTCGTTCGGTTCGCCCTACAGGGCGCGGTGCTTGCGCTCGATGAGGCGGTTGATCATGGGGGTGAGGATCAGCTGCATGGCCAGGTCCTGCTTGTCGCCCGGAATGACGATGGTGTTGGCCCGCGTCATGAAGCTGTCCTTGATCATCGACAGCAGGTAGGGGAAGTCGATGCCGTGTGGATCCTTGAAGCGGATGACCACCATCGACTCGCCCACGGTGGGGATCCAGCGGGCGATGAACGGGTTGGAGGTGTCCACGGTGGGCACGCGCTGGAAGTTGATGTCGGTCTCGGAGAACTGCGGGCAGATGTAGTGCACGTAGTCGTACATGCGGCGCAGGATGGTGTGGGTGACCTCCTCGGTGGTGTAGCCGCGCTCCTTCTTGTCGCGGTGGATCTTCTGGATCCACTCGAGGTTGATGACCGGCACGACGCCGATCTTGAGGTCGGCATATTGCGCGATGTTCACCTCGTCGGTGACCACCGCTCCGTGCAGGCCTTCGTAGAGCAGGATGTCGGATTCACCGGCCGGGATCTCGTACCAGTCGGTGAACTTGCCCGGGGGCGTGCCGTATTTTTCCGCCTCTTCCTCGTCGTGCACGTAATGGCGGGTACGCAGCACGCCGGTTTCGGCATAGCGCTTCAGCGTGCGCTCCAGCTCGTCGAGGATGTTGGCCTCGGGGCCGAAATGCGAGAAATTCAGGTTGCCTTCCTCCTCGGCCTTCTTCATGGCCTCCTTCATGGCCATGCGATCATACCGGTGGAAGGCGTCGCCCTCGATCAGCGCCGCCTTGATGCCCTCGCGGTCGAAGATTTGTTGGAAGGTGTGCTTGACCGTGGACGTGCCGGCGCCGGACGATCCGGTGACCGAGATGATGGGATGCTTGACCGACATTTACCCCTCCAGAAATGCTGTGTTGTATTTCGTGATCGTTGCGCGGAACCGCCCGTTACGGCCGCTTGAGCGCCCGTTCATCAACGGAACAGGGTGCGGCGCGAGAACAGCGGCGAGCGCGAGCCGCCAACGGGCAGTTCGTAATAACGTTTCACCCGTTCCACCTCGGAGGTGCTGCCGAAGACCAGCGGCGTGCGCTGGCCGCGCTCGGCGGGCGTCTTGTCGAGGATGCGGTTTTCGCCGTCGGTGGCCGCGCCGCCGGCCTGTTCCACCACCAGCGCCACCGGGTTGGCGTGGAACAGCAGGCGCATCCGGCCATGGCGGTGGCCGGGGCGCGAGTCGCCCGGGTAGAGGAAAATGCCGCCCCGGTTGAGAATGCGCACCGTCTCGGCCGGCAGGGAGCTGGCCCAGCGCATGTTGTAGTCGGCCTCGCGCGGGCCTTCCGCGCCGTCGATCATGTCGTTGACATAGGTGCGGATGGCGGAGTCCCAGAAGCGGTAGTTGGAGGCGTTGGCGGCATATTCCCGGGCTGGAACTTCCGGCAATTGGCGATTTTCCGACGTGATGTGGAAGACGCCGGTTTCCGGGTCCATGTTGGCAACGATGGTGCCCCGGCCGAAGCTGAACACCAGCATGGTGCGTGGACCATACATGAAGAAGCCGCCACAGACCTGCGCGGAGCCGGGCTGGGCATAGGTTTCTCCGCCCTTTTCGGGCAGGAAGGAGAAAAAGGAGCCGGTGGGGATGTTGGCGACGATGTTCTGCACGCCGTTGAGCACGTCCAGCGCCAGCGCCACGGGGGCGCCGGCCTTGCCCGGGCGCACCATGCCGCGTTCGCGCGCGACCTGCGCCACCGGCGCCTCCGCCAGCGCGCTGGTGAACAATTCACCCGCCTTGCGATCGAATTTTTCCGGGCGCTCCTGGCGCGGGACACCAGCGACCACCGGGTCCATGGGGCCGCGCGCCACCATGTGCGATACCTCGCGCGCCGCGGTGGCCATTTTCAGCAGTGTTTCCGCCGCGGCCTGGCGCATGGTATCACCCGCGCAGGCCTTTTCCAGCCATTCTTCCAGCTTGATGAAATCGCTCATGCCCACCTGACTTCCGTTAACGCCACACTCCACCACGCACGCTCACCAGTGGCGGCGAGACGTTTCTCGTTTCATTGCCGGTCATCAACGCCGACGTGCCCTGTCATGCTCTCCCACACCCTCTTCGCGGGGCGCTTTCCAGTGCTTTCTGCCTTAGCAGCAGGTTTCGCCCGTTTGCAACATCGTGCACACGGATGGGACGTTTTGCCCCGCGCCTGCAACCATTTTTCCACAGGCGAAGAAAGCGCCGCCAGCCCGTGTCGCCGACGGCCGGGGCATACCCTGCAACAAGAGAATTGAAAAGTAAATTTGCAATATCTTGCCTTCATCGTCAGAAAAACTGAATATGGAAGAGGGGCGATGGGCGTGGCATGGCGGAGACCTTCGGCGTGGCGTTGAACATCGGTGGCATCACCTTGCGGCAATTGCGGGCGCTGCTGGCGACGGTGGATACAGGCTCGGTGGCTGCCGCCGCGCGGCGGCTGCACGTGACGCCGCCGGCGGTGTCGCTGCAACTGAAGCAGCTGGAGGCCAATGCCGGGGTGCCCTTGCTGGAGCGCACCTCCGGCGGAATGCGGCCGACGGAGGCGGGACGCGTGCTGTTGGAGGCGGCGCAGCAGATGGAAGGCATCCTGAAGGACGCGGCGGACACGCTGGCGCGCATGAAGGGGGCGCATTCGGGCCTGGTGCGGGTGGGGGTGGTGTCGACGGCGAAGTATTTCGCGCCGATGGCGCTGGCCGAGTTCCGACGCGAGCACGCTGAGGTGGAGATGCGGTTGTTCGTGGGCAACCGCGACGCCACGGTGCGCAGGCTGATGGACTTCGACCTCGATTTCGCCATCATGGGCCGCCCGCCCATGGACTTTGCCGTGGAACGTTCCATCATCGGGCCGCACCCGCACGTGCTCATCTGTCCGCCGGATCATCCGCTGAATGGGCGCGAGCGGGTGCGCCCGGCGGAGCTGGCGCACGAAACCTTCCTCATGCGCGAGAAGGGCAGTGGCACGCGGGCGCTGACCGAGCGGCTGATCGCGCGGCTGGACATCGAGCCGCGCGTGGGCATGGAGATCGGTTCGAACGAGACGATCAAGCAGGCGGTGATGGCGGGGCTGGGGGTGGCGCTGATATCGGCGCATACGGTGGCGTGGGAGCTGGAAGAGGGCAGGCTGGGCATCATCCGCGCGCCAGGCCTGCCGATGATGCGCCAGTGGCAGGTGGTGCGGCGCAAGGAAAAGCAC
>JALVRJ010000252.1:0-3978 GCA_027031305.1 Hyphomicrobiales bacterium
CCCCCAAATTGTGAAAGACAAGGGCTTGGGTTGAGGCGCGGGGCAGTCTCATCGGTCAGACATTGCGCAATCTGGCAAGAAAAGCCGGAGGTTCTTTCTCGCAGGAGAAAACGTGATCGAATATTCGAGCACGTGGCGGGGGAAAGGTGGTGACGCGCCAGGAAAGTTCATCACTCGAAGATTGGTCAGGAAAGGATCATTGGCGCGTTGCGCAGCATGATCAGGCCGCCGAATCCGAGAGTGATGGCGGCGGCGGCCACTTGCACGCCCTTGAGCAACCAGTTCAATCGTTGCGCGCCGAGGCCGAGCGGCCAGGAAATGACGGCGGTGAGCAGGGCCATGCCGGCCATGGCGCCGAGGCCGAACAACACGATGTAAACCAGGGTGGTGCGCACGTCCTGCGTGGTGGCGGCGGCCAGCGCCAGCAGGCCGGCGGTGCCGGCCGCGCCGTGCATGAGGCCGACGAGAAAGGCGCGTGCGGAAAAACCATGGTGATGGCGGTGGTGATGTGCGTCCTGATGGTGCGGCACGGAGGCGTTGGCGTGGCTGTGGGCATGGATGTGCATGTGCCCGTCGCCGTGGTCATGGACGTGAAAGTGCACCCTGTTGCGCCACAGGCGATGGAGCACATCCAGACCCAGCACCACCAGCATGACGCCGACGGCAAATTCCAGCATTGCGGCCACATGGTTGCTGAGCATACGGCCGGTAACGATGACCACCACTGAGAGCAGCAGCAGGGTGAGGGCGTGGCCGAGTCCCCAGGAGGCGCCCAGTGAGGTCATGCGCAACAGGCCGAAGGGCTTGCGGCCCTCGAGCGTGGCCTGTTCATGTTCGCGGCTGGCCAGGGCGCCAATGGCGGCCAGGTGGTCGGCCTCCAGCGCGTGGCCCATGCCGGTGAAGAAGCCCAGCAGCAGAAAGGCGATGAGATGTCCGTCCATGTCCCGCTGTTCCCGCCCTTATTGCCGCTTGATCCTACCCGGACGCGTAAGTGTCGCAATGAACATAGCCGATGGTGTTGCAAGGACAATGCCCTGGAAACGCCCATGGTGGAAAGAGTGGTCGCGGGCCTGGACGTTTCTTGCCGCGACAATTGTTCTTGCGGATATCTTCTGTATGCAAGCGGTGTGGCAGGCTCACGGGCCACGGCGTGGCTGATGGAGGGGATACTAGGGTCTGGACTCAATAAATCCAATGCGCCAGCGACATTTTCGCAGCATCTCGCAGGCCTTTCGCACTTGGAAATAGCGCTGCTATTCCCTGCGGACGAAAGACCAGCGATATTTTGCGAAAAAGCCGCTGGCATCATTGTCTTTATTGAGACCAGACCCTAAAAATGAAAGGGACTGTTCTGGATAACGAATTTGCTGTTTCACAACTCATTGAATGTCAAGCACGGCCTTACGGGCCGCCGCGAAGCGGTTTCATGCTTCTTGACCCTCAAAAGTCATGCCATCTAGATAGTGGAAAAATTATCCTAATTTCAATGACATGGAACGATGCTGCGTGATTTATCCAGGACAGCCCCAAAGAAATACTTGTCGTGACGACCATCCTGCCAGAGGGACCTGCGTGCGCCACATTCAAAAATGACGACCGTCAGTGGCGGAGAGGGAGGGATTCGAACCCTCGGTGCCCTTGCGAGCACAACGGTTTTCGAGACCGTCCCGTTCAACCACTCCGGCACCTCTCCGCATGAGAACGCCCCGCAAAACGGTGGCGTGACGCAGGCGGCATTGAGATAGCGCAAGCGGGCAGGCGCAACAAGAGGGGCAACTCATTTTTTGGCCTTGCCCCTCGGCAATCATTCATTGTGGCTGGCGCGGGAGATACCGCTCAGGCCGCCTCGGCGTTGACGAAGGCCCAGGCGCCATACCCGACCACCCGGCTCTTGTCGCCGGCGGTGTCGCCGGAATTGCGCAGATCCAGAAGCACCGGTTGCCAATGTTCCTTGCGGGCCTCGTAGAGCAGTCCCGCTAGTGGCCGAGCGCCACAGGCGTCCTGGGGCGATATGTGGGCATAGTCCAGGGCCTCGATGCGTTGTGCCGTCACGGCGTCGTGCAGCCGCGCCTTGTCATAGGGTTCGTAGTGCGACAGGTCGGAGGAGACGACGATGGCGGTGTCCTCGTCGGCCAGCATGTCGATGACCTGCGCCACTTCCTCCGGCGTGGCCTCGCCGACCACCAGTGGCAGCACCGGCACGCCGGGGTAAAGCACCTGAATGAAGGGCAGTTGCACCTCAAGCGAATGCTCGCGCGCGTGCGGGATGTCGTCGATGATCACCTGTGGCAGGCGGGCGACGGCGGCGCGGGCCTCGGTGTCCACCGGCACCACTCCCAGCGGCGTGGCGAAGCCGTCCCAGGCCGGCGCGGCGATGCCGCGGAAGGGCACCGTATGGGCCGGGCCGAGCAGGACGATGCGCTTCAGAGGACCGCGTTCGGCCAACGCGGCGAAGGCATGGGCGGCGATGGGCCCGGAGTAGCGATAGCCGGCGTGGGGAGAAACCACCGCCTCCACCTCGGGCAGTTGCGGCACCTCGCGGGCGGCCTGTGCGAGGGCCGCGCGCACGTATTGATCGAGTTGCGCCGGATCGGCGGGATAGAACATGCCTGCCACCGCAGGCGGGCGGATTGCACTCATGACATGCCTCCCTGAAACCCTGCCTTCGTCTGTTGCCACGCTCCGATGAAAATCCTCTTCCCGCTTCCCATATATGTGGTTGAAACCCGTGGAAGAAAAGGTTGTGGCGGGAGTTTCGTCATGACGGTGAAGGAAAGAATCGAGGGTGTTGCGGCGCGCCATGGCCGAAAATTGGAGGATGGACGTGTCGTGTGCGAACTGTGCCCGCGCGAATGCAAGATCCACCCGGGCCAGCGGGGGCTGTGCTACGTGCGCGGGGTGACGGACAAGGGCGAGTTCGTGCTGACCACCTATGGCCGGTCATCGGGCTTCGTGGTCGATCCCATCGAAAAGAAGCCACTATATCACTTCCTGCCCGGCACGCCGGTGTTGAGCTTTGGCACGGCGGGGTGCAACCTGACGTGCAAGTTCTGCCAGAACTGGCACATGTCCAAGGCCAGCCGCGACGACGTGCTGCAGCGGCCGGCGACGCCGGCGACCATCGTGCGCATGGCGCAGGCCACGGGCTCGCGCTCGGTGGCCTTCACCTACAACGATCCGGTGATTTTCCTGGAATACGCCGTGGACGTGGCGAAGGCCTGTCACGCAGCGGGCATCAGGACGGTGGCGGTGACGGCCGGTTACATCAATCCGGAAGCCCGCAAGGAGTTCTTCGCCCACATGGACGCGGCGAACATCGACCTGAAGGGGTTCACCGAGAAATTCTATCGCAAGCTGGCCTCGGGGCACCTGGAGCCGGTGCTGGACACCTTGCGTTACGTCTATCACGAAACGGACACGTGGCTGGAGATCACCACCTTGCTGATTCCGGGCTGGAATGATTCGGACGAGGAGATCTCGGCCATGGCGCGCTGGATCGTGGAGCACCTGGGGCCCGACGTGCCGCTGCATTTCTCCGCCTTTCATCCGGACTGGCGGATGAAGGACGTGCCGCCGACACCGCCGGAGACGGTGATGAAAGCGCGCAGGCTGGCCATGGAGGCGGGCCTGAGATACGTCTACACGGGCAACATCCGCGATTCGGTGGGACAAAACACCTATTGTCACAATTGCGGCGAGTTGCTCATCGGGCGCATGGGCTACACCCTGACTGCGTGGAACCTGGAGCCCATTGGCAAATGCCCGGTGTGTGGAACGGAATGCGCCGGTGTGTTCGAGGAACGGCCGGGCAATTGGGGCGCGCGCTTTCTGCCGGTGGACCCAATGATGTTCTCCGCCCACGAGGAAGGATAGGTGGCGCGCAGAAAAAACCCGCTCCGAAGTCCTCCGTGATGTATACATAATGCACTGATATTGCTGTTATATTTTTCGTCTCGAAGTAATGGGTTTTGCAGGAAG
>JALVRJ010000252.1:3988-4549 GCA_027031305.1 Hyphomicrobiales bacterium
AGGCCGGTCAAGACGATGAATTTCACATCGGCCCGCAAGGCCGCTGCGGGACCGCCCGACAAGAAACAGAAATCCGTTCTGCCCGTGCTCACGGGCACCGCGTCCACTCCCGCGCGCTGATCACGTAAACAACCCCTCCTCGCCGCGGTGGGCGCGACGCCGACATCATGTTCCGAGGCAGGGCAGGGGACGGAATGGAAACGTGCCACCTTCGCCGACGGCACGTTTCCTCGTCCTCCGTGATGTATACATAATGCACTGATATTGCTGTTATATTTTTCGTCTCGAAGTAATGGGTTTTGCAGGAAGACGGCATTTTTTGCAGATTTGCTTGCAAATTGATCGGGCGGGTTTTTCGTGATTCACTCTCCCTGAAGCGTGAATTTCGGGGAGGATGTCATGAAGCCGAGAGAACCTGTGGATGATGGTCAGCAGGATTTGTTCCGTGCCCGGCTGGATCAGATCATCGACATGAAACATCCCAAGGTTGTGCTGGCGCAGGCCATTGATTGGGACTGGCTGGCCGAGCGGATTGGCGCCGTTTACAAAGATGGCCGGGGC
>JALVRJ010000253.1 GCA_027031305.1 Hyphomicrobiales bacterium
GCCTGCATGGACTGGTCCCCCTTGTTCCCGTCATTCCACCTGTGTCGGCGCCGTGCCGTCCCTGGCCGCGCGCTCGTAGGAAGGCGTCCGCCCGCGCAGCACGGCGATCAGGTCGTCGGCGATGGCGATGGCGAAGATCGCCACCCCCAGCAACATGGCCGATTG
This sequence comes from Hyphomicrobiales bacterium, assembly GCA_027031305.1. GTDB lineage: Bacteria > Pseudomonadota > Alphaproteobacteria > Rhizobiales > Aestuariivirgaceae > Thermopetrobacter. Next base: position 166 of record JALVRJ010000253.1, read on the forward strand.
CGGAATCCACAGCGGAATGGCGACGATGCCATAGGACACCTTGCCGAAGGTGTAGGAATCCACTACCATCAGCCACACGTTCCAGCCGAAGAACACCGTCAGCCCCAGCGCCACCGCCAGTGAGAACACCTCCAGCCCCCACCGCAGCGGCCCCGGCAGGCGCGAAATCAGCAGATTCACCCGGATGTGCGCGCCATGGCGAAAGGCGTGCGCCAACGCCAGGAAGCTCGCCGCCGCCAGCAGGAAACCGGCGATTTCCGCCACGGAAGGAATCATCAGCCCATACCGCTCGCCGATGACCAGGAAGGCCAGGTTGTCGGCCAGCCGCAGCGTCACCTGCGCCGCCACCAACAGGCAAATGGCCACCAGCGCCACCGCCGCGGCCACTCCCGAGGCGTCGTAAAGCCACTCCAGCCAGCGCCGTAGTCGCATGGTGAACCCCCTCATGATCCGGGTTGGTGAGATGGTGAGCGAAACGGAAGCTCCGCGTCGAACATATGCATGGAAAAGTGAATGCCCGCCCCGGAAGGGCGGGGCGGGCATTCATGATCTCGTCACTTGCCGCCTTTCAGGCTGGCATAGGCGTCCAGGATGGCCTTGCCGTCCGCCCCCGCCTTCTGCGCCCAGTCGGCGGTCATCTTCTGGCCGATTTCCTTCAGCCCCTTCATCAACTCATCCGTCGGCGTGACGATGGTCATGCCGTTCTTCTTCAACACGGCGATCTTGGCCTCGGTTTCCTTTTTCGACATCTCCCAGCCACGCGCCTCGGCCCTTTTCGCCGCCTCCATCACCTTCGCCTGCGTCTCCTTGGGCAGCTTGGCGAAGGCCTTGGCGTTGACGACCACCATGTTCTTCGGCAGCCATGCCTGCGTGTGATGGAAATACTTCACGAAGTCCCAGGCCTTGGTGTTCGCGCCCGTCGACGGCGAGGTGATCATGGCATCCACCCGGCCGGTGGAAAAGGCGGTGGGAATGTCCGGCACCTCCACCTGCGTGGGCACCGCGCCGGCCAGCTTGGCCAGCGTTTCCGTCGCCGCGTTGTAGGCCCGCATCTTCAGGCCCTTCATGTCGGCCACCGACTTGATTTCCTTGTTGGCGTAAATGCCCTGCGGCGGCCACGGCACGGCGAACAGCAGCTTCAGCCCCTGCTTCGCCAGCTTCTTCTCCACCACCGGCCGCGAGGCCGCCCACAGCTTGGCCGCCTCGTCATAGTTGGTGGCCAGGAACGGGATGGAATCCACCGCGAACACCGGGTCCTCGTTGGCCAGCCGCGACATCAGCACCTCGCCGATGGGCACCAGCCCGCGCCGCACCGCGTTCTTTATCTCGGGGTGCTTCACCAGCGAGCCGGCGGAATGCACCACGATCTTCAATTGGCCATTGGTCGCCTTTTCCACGTCCTTGGCGAACTCGCGGATGTTCACCGTGTGAAAGGTCTTGTCGCCGTAGGGCGTGGGCATGTCCCACTTGCTGGCGGCGACGGCCGTCATGGTCGCCGTCAGCGCCACCGCCGTGGCCATGACGATGCGTTTGAAATGGCTCATGTTGAAACCCTCCCTGAACTGTTGCGTTTCGGTTGAATCGACTGCGCGCTTGTTTGTTGGCCCCCCGCGGCATGATATGCCCTCGGACGGAAAAGTCCATGCAACGCCCAGGTTGCATTTCCTCCGGCACCGCCGGTCATGGTGGGAAAGGCGGCCGAGAGAAGGCCTCAGCCGCCGGTGACGTTCATGGTGCGCGGCATCTGACCGCGGATCTCGTCGGAGGATATGGCGAACTCGTGCCCCTGCGGCTTTTTCGCCACCGCCGCGCGGATGGTGCGCTCCAGCGCCGCATCCACATCTTCCGGCGCGTGCCCGCGCACCACGGCGCGCAGGTCGGCGTCCTCGTTCTGGCCCAGGCACAGGTAGAGCTTGCCGGTGGCGGTCAGCCGCACGCGGTTGCAGTCGTCGCAGAAATGCGCCGACAGCGGCGTGATGAAGCCCAGCCGCCCGCCGGTTTCGCGCACGCGCCAATAGCGCGACGGCCCGCCGGTGTTCAGGTCGTCCCGCTCCAGCCGCCAGCCCAGTTCCTTCTCCAGCCGGTCCCGAACAAGAGACAGCGGCAGGTATTGATGTGCGCGTTCCTCGCCCGTATCGCCCATCGGCATGGTTTCGATCAGGCTGATGTCGAAGCCACGGGAATGTGCCCAGCGGACGATGTCGGGAATTTCGTCTTCGTTCAGGGCCTTCACCGCCACGGTGTTGATCTTCACGCGCAACCCGGCTTCCTGCGCCGCGTCCAGCCCCGCAAGCACCCGCTTCAGGTCGCCACGCCGGGTGACGAAGTGGAATTTTTCCGCGTCCAGCGTGTCCAGCGACACGTTCACCCGCCGCACGCCGGCCGCCACCAGTTCCTTCGCGTAACGTGCAAGCTGCGAGCCATTGGTGGTCAGTGTCAGTTCACGCAGGTGCGCGCTCTGCATGTGCCGTGCCAGCCGCCGGATGAGCCACATGATGTCGCGCCGCACCAGCGGTTCGCCACCGGTGAGCCGGATCTTGCGCACGCCCAGCCGCACGAAGGCGCTGGCCACCGCGTCGATCTCCTCCAGTGTCAGGACCTCCTTCTTTGGCAGGAACTCCGGTTGCTCCGCCATGCAATAGCGGCAGCGGAAATCGCAGCGGTCGGTGACGGAAATGCGCAAATAGGTGATGGCGCGGCCAAACGGATCGATCAGCGCGCCCGTCCTTTCTTCCGGTGAAAGTGTTTTCGGCGCCCGTTCGGAATCGGAAGAAGCCGTTGCCGCGTCGTTGATGGTGATGCGTGTCCTTGCGTCCATGCCCCGCATGATTGGCCAGCCGGGCAGGGCGGTCAACTGCTTTCGTCAAGCTCCCCGCGTTTTTTCGTCCGCTGGCGGCTTCCGGGTCTTTCGCCGGCGGGTCGATAAGGCTATCCCGTGCCGGTGAGCGGCCGATGACCGGTGGAGATGATCGCGTGACAATGGACGAGAAGGCCAGGCGTTCCCATTCCCGCGCCGCCCTGCTCGGCCCGGCGTTGATGGTCGCTTCCATGGCCTTCTACGTCGCCAACGACGCCACGGTAAAACTGCTCGGGCGCGCCCTGCCGCTGGGCCAGCTCGTTTCCGTGCGCGGATTCATGATGATCGCCCTGCTGCTGGCGCTCGTCCTGGTTCTGCCCGGCCATGGGCCGCGCGCCCTGAAATGGCTCGCCCACAGGAGCGTGCTCGTCCGCTCCGGCTGGGACACCTTCGTCACCTTCACCTACCTCTTCGCGCTCATGCACATGCCCATCGCCAACATTCTGGCCATCATGAACCTCTCGCCGCTGGTCATCCTGCCGCTGGCCGCCTGGCGCCTGGGCGAACGGTTGAAACTGGCCGACGTCATGGCGGTGCTGGCCGGGCTCGTGGGCGCGTTGCTGGTGGTGCGCCCGGGGCCGGAAGGATTCAACTGGTGGGCCGTGGCCGCCTTCCTCGCCATGCTCGGCGTGGCCGCGCGCGACATGTCCACGCGCCACATCCCCGCCGCCGCGCCGTCGGTGGTGGTGGCGCTGGCCAACATATGCATGGTGCAGGTGGCGGCGCTGGCGCTATGGGCCATCCAGGGCGGCGAGCGGATATCGCCCGGGCAATGGGCCGGCCTGGCATTGGCCGCGCTGTTTCTCTCCGCCGCCCTGTTCACCATCGTGCTGGCGGTGCGCGCCGCGCCCCTGTCCATCACCGCGCCGTGGCGCTATTCCATCATCGTCTGGGGCGTGCTTGCCGGTTGGCTGGCCTTTGGGGAATGGCCGGACACGCTCACCCTCCTCGGCATCGCCGTCATCATCGCCAGCTCGCTCCATGCCACCTTCCGTTCCTGAGCGCGCGAGTGTTCTCATGCCGCCGCTTCCTGCCTGCCGTGCAGCAGGATGCAAAACCGCAGGCCATAGATAAGCACCGCCCATGAAATGTAGATCCACCACAGGAACAGCATGACGCTGGCCACGACGCCGTAGATGGTCATGTAGGTGGTGGCGTGCGCCGTATACCACAGGAAAACGTCGCGCAGCAGCGTCCATATCAGGGCCACGATGAAGCTGCTCACCGCCGCCGCGCCCGGCTCGATGCGCCGGTTCGGCGCGAACTGGTAGAACAGCCAGAAAATGCTCCACGCCAGCAACAGCGAGATGCCCCAGCGCAACAGCCCCGACCCCGGCAGGTGCCCCACCCAGCCCATCAGCTTGCCTTGCACGCCATAGGCCACCGTCGCCAGCACCGGCACGCTCATCGCCAGCGCGGCGTAGGTGGCCAGCGCCGCCGCCACGCTGCGCGTTGGCGCGTTGGTCACGTCCTGCACGATGTAGTCGAGCGTGCGCGAGAAGAAATAGGCCGCCAGCATCATCC
>JALVRJ010000254.1 GCA_027031305.1 Hyphomicrobiales bacterium
GGCGTCCAGTTCGCCGGCGGCGTCGAACAGCTCCTTCGCATAGGTGGCCACGCCCGCCACCAGCCATTCGTGAAACGGCGGCACCATGTGCAGGCCACGCTCCCGCGCCAGCGCCGTGGCGTGTTCGCGCGCCTCGTCGAAGACGTCGCCATGCTCCACCAGTTCCGCCCCCAGCGCCCGCATGGCGGCGTTCTTTTCCGGCGAATTGCCGCGCGGCACGACGATGGTCACCGGCAGACCGTGCAACGCGGCGGCGAAGGGGATGGACTGGCCGTGATTGCCGCGCGTGGCGGAAATCAGCCCGGCGGGACGCGGGCCATCTTCCAGCAGGCGCACGAGATAGTTCAGCCCACCGCGCACCTTGAAGGCGCCGGTGGGCGTGTGGTTCTCGTGCTTCACCCAGGTTTCCACCCCCAATGCCTCGCGCAGCAACGGCCACGGATTGGCCAGCGTCGGCTGCATGGCGGCATAAACCGTCTCGCAGGCGCGCTCGAAGTCATCTCTGGTGAACATGGCTACCTCGACGGATTTTCGTAATTGGTGAGGCAGTTTTAGCCTTGCCAGCGTGGGGGGCAAGTAGGCTTTCTCAGCATAGGCTTGACGTTATATAGGTTGTAGATTATATGCGTTGGTGATCGTATGGTTCCTCAACGGGCGGTTCTGGCCCGGTATTTCATTTTCGGAAGGAATTGAACAGCATGCCATGGGAAGTGATTTTTTATGACGATTTTGCCCGGGAAGTCTTGGAAATGGAGGCGAGCGTCCGGAAAGAGCTGATTGGGAAGATTCATCTTCTTGAAGAATTCGGCCCCGAATTGAAGCGCCCCATGCCGATACGTTGAAGGGCAGCAAATATGCCAACATGAAGGAACTGCGTTTCGAGGTGAAAAATGCAGCCTCGCGCGTGGCGTATCCTCTTGATCCCCGGCGATGTGCCATTCTGCTGGCGGCGGGCATGAAACAGGCACGCAACCAGAAACGCTTTTATGAACGCCTCATTGCCGTGGCCGATCGGCGGTATGCGTAACATCTCGAACAACTGGGAAAGGGCTGAAAAATGCCTGTTACCTTGCAAGAACTCATGGAACGGCTTCCCGCCGACGAGCGGCGAGAGATTCTCGAACGTGCCGAGGAGCTGAAGCGCGAATACCGGGCGTTGCAGGCGCTGCGCAAGGCGCTGGGCAAGTCGCAGGCGGAGGTGGCGCGGAAGATGGGTATCAGCCAGCCCTCCGTGGCGCAGATGGAAAAGCGCAGGGACTGGATGCTGTCCACCCTGGCCGCCTACGTGGAGGCGCTGGGCGGCAGGTTGCGGCTCGTCGTCGAGCTGCCCGGCCAGCCGTCCATCCATCTGGACAGCGTGGAAGACTTGTTGGATGATGAGGAAGCAGGCGGCAGCGAGGTCGCCGAATGACGGCGTTGCTCAGCGCTGGCCCAGGTCTTTCGGGCGTGCGTAATGCACAAGGCGCCCCGGCGTCAGGTCGGAAAGCTCGAACCACTCGTCAATCGGCAGGTCGATGATGGCGATGGCGGCTGTGGGAAACTTCTTGCGCAAACGTCTCAGTTGCTGCTCATCACCCGTTTTCGCCAGCGCCACGGCCAGCTCGTGCATCGCCTCGTTGTGCCCAACCAGCATCAGCGTTCGCGCATCCTCGCCGAACCGTTTCGTCGCCTCCAAAAGCGGCCGTGGCGAGGCGAAGGCATAAAGCATCTCCACCGTTTCCGCCGGCACGTCATGCCCCAACAGCGTTTGCGCAAGCTCCCATGTCTGCCGCGCGCGCAAGGCGGGCGACACGAGCACCTTGTCCGGCACGATGCCCCGCCGCCGCAGCCACCCGCCCATGCGCGGCGCGTCGCTTAAGCCCCGTGCCGCCAGCGGCCGTTCCTCATCCGGCAGATATGGACTGCCCCAATCGGACTTCGCGTGACGGAAAAGCACCAGCCGCCGCGTCATCACGCACCCCCGGCACCGCCGCGCCCGCCACCGGCCTCGCGTGCGGCCGCGCGCTCGGCCTGTTCGCGCGTCATGCCGCTGCCCGGCCGCGCGTTGGTGACGATGCCGATTTTCTCCACCTCGAACGGCGTCGTCTGATACATCTCGTTGATCCAGTTGCCGAACAGCAGGTGCGCGTGCGACCGCCAGCGGTTCTCCGGCGTCGCGTGCGGGTCGTCGCCGGGAAAGTAGTTGGCCGGGATCTGGATGTCGACACCGCGCTCCACGTCGCGCCAGTATTCCTCGGCCAATGACGTGGTGTCGTATTCGATGTGGTTGAACATGTAGAGCATCCGCCGGTTTGCGTCCTCGATCAGGCACAGGCCCGTCTCGTCGCTTTCCATCAGGATTTCCAGCCCGGCGTCGATGGGCAGGTCCATCGGCCGCACTTCCGTCCAGCGCGAGACGGGAATGGAGAAATCATCCGAAAACCCCCGAAGATAGGGAGAATTCGGCTTCAGGTTGCGATGACGGAAGACGCCAAAGGCCTTCTTCGGAAGCTCGTGCTTCGGCACGCCGTAAAAGTGGTGCAGCGCCGCCTGCGCCCCCCAGCAGATGCACATGGTGGTATGCACGTGATCCTGCGTCCAGTCGAAGATGTCGCACAGCTCGTCCCAGTAGCGCACCTCCTCGAAGGGATACAGCTCCACCGGCGCGCCGGTGATGATCAGCCCGTCGAACTTCTCGCCCGCCGCCGCCACCTCCTCGAAGGTGCGGTAGAAAGCGGTGAGGTGCGACATCGGCGTGTTCTTCGGCCTGTGGCGCGTCATGCGGATGAGCGTCATTTCGACTTGCAGAGGCGTGGCGCCGATGAGCCGGGCGAACTGCGTCTCGGTGCGGATCTTGTTGGGCATCAGGTTCAGCAGCGCGATGCGCATGGGCCGGATGTCCTGGCGCGCCGCCTCTTCCTCGCGCATCACCATCACGCCCTCGCGCTGAAGCGTCTCCCGCGCCGGCAGATCGTTGGGAATCTTGATTGGCATGGTTGCGGCTCCCTGCCTTGCTCCGGAATTCAGCCCGACACGGCTCGCGCCCGCCCGTTCTCGCGGTCGATGACCTCGGCCAGCAGCTGGTTGAAATCCTCCGCCGTCCTCACCCGCTGCACCTCGTCCATGCGCACCGTGTAGCCGTATCGCCGCGCCAGTTTCTCGTAAAGCGGCACGCGATGGCGCACCAGCCGCTCGAAGCCGTAGACGGAGAAATCGTCCGGGTCCACGTCCTCGTCGCGGTCGATGCCGCGCTCGGCCTTGTATTCGGCCCAGATCATTTTCAGGAAATCCGGGTTGTAATACATCGGCTTCGGACTCTCGCGGAAGCGCGCAATCAGGGTTTCGATGTGCTCCTCCGGCGCCTCGATGTAAACCGGCAGGGTATTGCGCTCCAGCGTCGTGGCCACCGGGTCGGCCGGGTCGTTGAAATTGATCACCTCGCACAGCGAGCCGCCGGTGTCGCACAGGAAATGCTCGTAGCCATAGATCTCACGCGCCTTCTCGATGAACAACGGCACGTCCAGCAGGGCCTGGATCTCGCCGTGCCGGTGTTGGCGCTGCCGGCGCATGTATTCCTCGAAGCTCAATCCGCCCTTTTCCGGATTGCCCGGCTTGCCGAGGTAGGTGGAGAGCGGCTCCAGATTCTCGAAGGTGATGTTCGACGAGATGTAGATGGAATCGGAGCGCAGCAATTGCCGCAGCAACGGCACCTTCATCGCCTCCTTCTTGAACAGGTCGACGATGTGCTCGTTCATGTAGCGGGTGCCGATGCGGTAATCCACCGAGTAGAGAAACCACTCGTTCTTGCGCAGCATCCGCCCCAGCGTCGTCTTGCCAACACCGGACATGCCGAAAATGCTCACCGCCTTGCGCGGCCAGGAAAGAAATTCGTCGCCCGATGAAAACCGCATGTCCCAACGCCCGCTTGCGAACCGCCCGCCGTCAACATTTCGCCACATGTTCAGACCGAACGAACCCTACTGCAAGCACGCCCCTTCCACAAGGCGAGCAGGCCCTTGCCGTGATGGGGCTTTACACCTATACACCCGCTTGAAAGGCACCCCCGCTGGGGTGGCCTTGGGGAGAACGGACGGGAGATGTCTTCTCATGCCGGATATCGAACTGGATGAAGAGTATCGTCCCAGCGAGGACGAGCCTTTCATGAACGAGCGGCAACGCGCCTATTTCCGCCGCAAGCTCCTGAAGTGGAAGGAGGAAATCATCCGCGAAATGCGCGGAACGCTTGACAGCCTGCAAAACGACAACGAGCCGCTGACCGACATCGCGGACCGCGCCTCCACCGAAACCGACCGCGCGCTGGAGCTGCGCACGCGCGATCGCCAACGCAAGCTCATCGCCAAGATCGACGCGGCGCTCAAGCGCATCGAGACGGGCGAATACGGCTATTGCGAGGAAACCGGTGAGCCGATCTCGCTCAAGCGCCTGGAGGCGCGGCCCATCGCCACCCTGTCCATCGAGGCACAGGAGCGCCACGAGCGCGAGGAAAAGATCTACCGCGACGACTGAACGCGTGCGGCATGGGCGCCGGAAGAAC
>JALVRJ010000255.1:0-1103 GCA_027031305.1 Hyphomicrobiales bacterium
GCATCGGCCTGTCTTCACGCTTAGCTGGCGATCAGGCTTGCGGAAGGAGGCGGCGCAGGGTGGCGAGGAACTCCGGCACGCTGAACGGGACATCGAGCATGGCGTCGGCGTGGCGTTCGAACACCTTGCGGTCCCCATCGCCGAACATGGTCGAGGTGGCGATGACCGGCGTGCGCCGCAAACCGTGTTCGTGTTCCATTTTCCGCAGGCGCAGCAACGTTTCGGGGCCGTGGAGTTCGAGCATGAAGTTGTTGAGCACGATGCACGAGGGAAGGTGGCGCTTTCCCTCCGGCAGCTTCAGCCGCGCGTCGTACCAGCCCAGTAAGGCGGTGCCGTCGTCGAATGTGCGCGCCTCTTCCTCCAGCGCGCTCTCGATCAGGTCCGCCTGGAGCTTGCGTTGCAATTCATGGTCGTTGACGACGAAAATCAGCGACATGTTTTTCTCCCTGGCGCTGATGCCCATGTGGATAAAGAAACCATTCGCCTCTCCGCGCCTTCACCACCCCCTGAATTGTGAAAGGCGAGGGCCTGAAGCGCGGGGTGGCTTGAACCAGCCAGCCTTTCGCAAGCTCGCCTGAAAGGCAGCGGCCTATTCGTCCATCTTCAGCGCCTTGATGAAGGCGTCCTGCGGGATGTTCACCTTGCCGAACTGCCTGAGCTTCTTCTTGCCTTCCTTCTGCTTTTCCAGCAGCTTGCGCTTGCGGCTCACGTCGCCGCCGTAGCACTTGGCGGTCACGTCCTTGCGCAGCGCGCCGATGGTCTCGCGCGCGATGATCTTGCCGCCGATGGCCGCCTGGATGGGGATCTTGAACAGGTGGCGCGGAATGAGGGTTTTCAGCTTTTCGCACATGGCGCGCCCACGCTGCTGCGCGCGCTCGCGGTGGACGATGACGGACAGGGCGTCCACCGGCTCGCCATTCACGAGAATCTGCATCTTGACGAGATCGCCGGGGCGATAGCCGATCTGCTCGTAATCGAAGCTGGCGTAGCCGCGGGTGACGGACTTCAGCCGGTCGTAGAAGTCGAACACCACCTCGTTCAGCGGCAGCTCGTAGACGACCATGGCGCGGTTGCCGACGTAGGTGAGATCCTTCTGGATGCCA
>JALVRJ010000255.1:1113-2009 GCA_027031305.1 Hyphomicrobiales bacterium
TGCTCGTCCGGCACCAGGATGGTGGCCTTGATCCACGGCTCCTCGATGCGTTCGATCTTCTGCGGTTCCGGCATGTCGGCGGGGTTGTGCAGCTCGATCATCTCGCCGTCGGTGAGATGAACCTGGTAGACCACCGAGGGCGCGGTGGTGATGATCTCAATGTCGAACTCGCGCTCGATGCGCTCGCGGATGATCTCAAGGTGCAAGAGCCCCAGGAAGCCGCAGCGGAAGCCGAAACCCAGCGCGGCGGAGGTTTCCATCTCGTATTCGAAGCTGGCGTCATTGAGCCGGAGCTTGGCCATGGCCTCGCGCAAGTCCTCGAACTCGGCCGAATCCACGGGGAAGAAGCCGGCGAACACCACCGGCTGCGCCGGGCGGAAGCCGGGCAGGGGGGCTTCGGTGGGGTTCTTCGCATCGGTGATGGTATCGCCCACCCGGGTGTCCGCCACCTCCTTGATGGAGGCGGTGAGAAAGCCGATCTCGCCGGGGCCGAGGGCCTCCACCGTCTCCTTTTTCGGCGTGAAGACGCCGACGCGATCGACGGTATATTCCGCACCCGATGACATGAGCCGGATTTTCTGGCCCTTCTTCAGGGTGCCGTCGAAGATGCGCACCAGCACCACCACGCCCAGATACGGGTCATACCAGGAGTCCACCAGCAGCGCCTTCAGCGGTGCATTCTCGTCACCCTTCGGCGGCGGCAGGCGCTTGACGATGGCCTCCAGCACTTCCTCCACGCCCTCACCCGTCTTGGCCGAAACCTCGATGGCGTCGGACGCATCAAGACCGATGACATCCTCGATCTGCGCCTTCACCCGCTCCGGGTCGGCGGCGGGCAGGTCGATCTTGTTGAGCACGGGGATGATCTCGTGGTCGTGCTCGATGGCCTGGTAGAC
>JALVRJ010000255.1:2019-4520 GCA_027031305.1 Hyphomicrobiales bacterium
GGCCAGGGTCTGCGCCTCCACCCCCTGCGAGGCGTCCACCACCAGCAGCGAGCCCTCCACCGCCGAGAGCGAGCGCGAAACCTCGTAGGCGAAGTCCACGTGGCCGGGCGTGTCGATGAGGTTGAGCGTGTAGGTCTGCCCGTCCTTCGCGGTGTATTGCAGGCGCACGGTCTGGGCCTTGATGGTGATGCCGCGCTCGCGCTCCAGCTCCATGTTGTCCAGCACCTGCTCCTGCATCTCGCGGTCGGACAATCCGCCGCAGATCTGAATCAGGCGGTCGGCGAGCGTGGACTTGCCATGATCGATGTGCGCGATGATGGAGAAGTTGCGGATGTTCTTCTGCTCGGTCATGCCTGCCCATGCCTTCGCCCGCCGGCATCCGTGCCGGCGGGCCTGGTGATCTGCCGTGAAGTATCAGGCGCCGGGGGCAAGCGCTGGCCCTTTCGGCCTCGCTCCTGGCGCCACCCTTCCGCGACGGCCCTAGCGGGTGCCGGCGGGGGCGAGGATCATGACCATTTGCCGGCCTTCCATCTTCGGCAGCAGTTCCACCTTGGCCTCCTCGCCGACGTCCTCGCGCACGCGGTTCATCAAATCGCGACCAAGGTCGGTATGGGCCAGCTCGCGGCCGCGAAAGCGCACCGTCACCTTCACCTTGTCGCCCTTGGAGAGAAACTTGCGCAGGTTGCGCATCTTCACCTCATAGTCGTGGGTGTCGATGGTGGGGCGCAGCTTGATTTCCTTGACCTCGACGGTCTTCTGCTTCTTGCGCGCCTCGGCCGCGCGCTTCTGGGCCTGATACTTGAACTTTCCATAGTCGAGGATCTTGCACACCGGCGGCTCGGAATTGGGCGAAACCTCCACCAGGTCCAGCCCGGCTTCCTGGGCCAGCGCCAGTGCCTCTTCCAGCGGCATGACGCCGCGTTTCTCACCCTGTTCGTCGATGACCAGGACCTCCCGCGCCCTGATGTGCTGGTTCACCCTGGGCCCGTCGTCACGCGGCCTTGCGGTGCCCCTGTGCGGCCTGCGAATGGCTATGCCTCCCCGTGTCAAGTTGTGGAATGCCGGGCGAAACGCCCATCCCTCGCATGAAGCGAATCTCCATGCCGACAGGCGGAGAAACCGTGTCTCCATGCCTGCCGTTACTGGCAATATAGATTCGCAAGGTGTATGGCAAGTCAAGGCGAATCTTCGACATCGACCAAGGGAGCGCGGGAATGAGCGAAAACGAGGCACCTTCCCATTTGCAAAGTCCGCACGGCGAGCGCATCGCCTGGCTGCACGACGGCGAGGATGCGGTGGAAACCGGCAAGTGCGGTTTCTTCTGGCTGGGCGGCTACATGTCGGACATGCGGGGCGGCAAGGCCACGGCGCTGGCGCACCTGGCGCGGGCGCGGGGGCGTTCGGCGGTGCGCTTCGACTATTCCGGCCATGGCGCCTCTTCCGGTACGCTGGAAGAGGGCACCATCGGCAAATGGCTGGCCGAGGCGGAAGCGGTGTTTCGCCAGGCGGCGCCAGGGCCGCGCGTCGTCATCGGCTCCTCCATGGGCGGGTGGATCGCCCTGCTGTTGTATCGCAAGCTGCTGGCCGAGGCGCCGGAAGAGGCGGCGCGCATCCGCGGGCTGGTGCTGCTGGCCCCTGCGGCGGACATGACCGAGGAGCTGATGTGGAACGCCTTTCCGCCGGAAGCGCGGGAAGCGCTGATGAAGGATGGCCGCATCGAGATCCCCAGCCAGTATGGCGACGCGCCCTACGTCATCACCCGGGCGCTGATCGAGGAAGGACGGGAGCATCTCATCCTGACGCAGGGCATGGACGTGAACTGCCCGGTGCGCATTCTGCAAGGCGACGCCGACGAGGACGTGCCCTGGCAGCACGCGCAAAAGACCTACGAGGCGCTGCGCGGCGATGACGTGACCTTCACCCTCATCAAGGGCGGTGATCATCGTCTTTCGACGCCCAACGCCATCATGTTGCTGGGCGAGACGGCGGAGGCGCTGGCCGTGCGCGCCGATGCCGCCACGAAGCGCCAGCATGCGCCGACGGGGATGCATTGACGGGCCGTATGGGCGGCTTTCGCGGATGAAGGGGTGCTGGTGGCGCGGGGCTTGCAAGGCGCCGCGGTGGCTCCCATATTGTCGCCTTGCGAGGCGTAAATTTTTCTTATCGCTTACGAAAAATTCACAAAATTGCGATTGGCAGACGATTGCAATCGGGCGTGCGAGCCCCTATTTTGTGTTCAGCAGCCGTTGTCATCCCCTACGGGCCATGCCCCCCGCTTTCTATCCCCCAGGCCCGGACAACGGCTTGAACGCCGGTCTCCCCTCCCGGCGTTATGCGCTGCAAAGGCGCATTTTGGGCGTCCGGATCCCCGACCGGACGCCCTTTTTTATTCGGGGGTCAAGTGCCGGGTTGTCCGACAGGTCTTTTCGGCCCTCTCCGGCTGCAAATCGCGCCCCCCTTCTTGAAATAGCGCTGCTATTCCTGCGAAAGGGGGAGGCATT
>JALVRJ010000256.1 GCA_027031305.1 Hyphomicrobiales bacterium
GCGTTGGTCTTTAGCGTGTCCGCCTTCTGCGTGCGCCAGGCGATGAGCTGGATGGCCGGCCGGGCATGGTCGCGCGCGATCGTGAAGCCGCGCTCGGCCAGCGGATCGAACCCCTCGCCGATGCTGGCCACGTCGCCCAGCCGCAACACGTTGCCGCGCGCGTCGCTCCTGACGATGATCCGCGCGATATCTTCCGGCGTGCGCTTCTTTCCGGCGCCATGCACCGACTTGTCCACCACCCCGGAAATGTCGCCGGCTGGCACGTCGCGCGTTTCCGCCCGCACCTTCGCCGCCAGCGCCGCCAGGTCCAGGTCCAGTCGCCTGAGTTCGCGTTCGGGCAGGGCGGCGATGATCTCCTCGCCCCGCGAGCCGGTCATCGTCACCCGCGTCACCCCCGCCTCCAGCAAGGCGTCGCGCAGCGCCCGGGCATGTTTCTTCAGCACTTTCTCCGGCACCTCGCCGGTCAGCAGCGCCTTGGCCACCACCTCGTCGCGCACCACCCGCTTGACCACCGGCGGGTCGGCGTCCTCGGGCAGGGTGGTGACGCCATCCACCGCCTTCTCGACGTCCGCCAGCGCCAGCTGCATGTCGGTGCCGGGCAGGAATTTCAGCGAGATGTAGGCCCAGCCTTCGCGCGCCACGCCGTAGTAGGTGTCGAGGTTGGAGACATTGCGCAACGCCGGCTCGAGGTTGCGGATGACCATGCGCTCCATGTCCGCCGGCGTCGCCCCCTCCCAGGTGACGGTAACGCTCACCTGCGGAAAGTCGATGGTCGGGAAGAACTGCGTGTTGAGCCGGGTTAATCCCAGGTAGCCCAGCAGGATGAGGCCCAGCATGAGCAGGTTGGCGGCGGTGCGGTGATGCACGAAGAAACGCACCAGCCCCGCCAACGGTGAGCCGTGCCGGGTTTCGCCCATGTCATCCGGCCTTTCGGGTGCGTCCCTTGTCGGCGTTTCGGACATGATTCGATCCTGCTGGCAGTGTGCCTCGCGTGGACAGCGAAACGTTCGCCGATGGCATCAAGATCTCCTGCGCGTCCATTCCGGCGGTTCACAAGCCATGAACAAGAACCCCGCGCCGGCGCATTCTACCGGAGCGGGGCGCTGATGCGTGTTAAAAAGCGGCAAAGCCGATGGATACCCGAGGACCCATGCGAGGGCTTGCCATGGCCGAGCGTTCGCCCGCAAGCCGGCACGCGCCGGCCGCGGGTGACACGGCCGCCTCAGCCGCCGTAAGCCTTCGTCGGCAGGCCCTGCTGCACCCAGCCGGGCGTGCGCATGGAGCCGCTCACGCCGCCGGCCACGTTCATGGTGTTTTCCCAGCCATATTGCTTGAGCGCCTGCGCCACCTGGCCGGAACGCGCGCCAGAGGCGCAGATGAAGGCCACCTTGCGGCTCTTGTCGCCATCCACCGCCTCTTCCAGCTTTTGCAGGAACTGCGGGTCCTGCAACGAGATGGGCACGGCCGGCTCGGGAAGCCCCGTGCGCATCCACTCGTTCGGCGTGCGCACGTCCACCAGCACGATCTCGCCCTTGCCCGCCAGGTCGTGCGCCGTGCGGGGGTCGATCTCCTCGATCGCGGGCCTGTTGAACAGGTTGAACATGGAATCTTCCCTTTCCTTCTCGCGTCATGTTCAAGAGCGCGCCCGTCATCGTCGGGCGATCTTGGTGAGCGCATATATATTAGGTTTTCCTGATATGTTAAGCCCCGGAGCCGTAAAACCCGCGTGAACACCCACGATCATTCCGCCATGCAGGACATGCGAGCGCTGCGCGGCTTCCCATTTCGGCCACCGTGAGGGAAGCGGGCAAGCCCGAGCCTACAGCGAGAAGCCCGGCGGCAGCGGCAGGCCGCCGGTGGCCTCCTTCATCTTCTCTGCGATCATCTCTTCCATGCGTTCCTTGGCCTGGTTCACCGCCGTCACCAGCAGATCCTCCACGATCTCCCTTTCCTCCGGCTTCAGCAACGATTCGTCGATGCGCACGTCCTTCAGCATCCCCTTGCCGGACATCACCACCCGCACCATGCCACCACCGGCCTCGCCGGTCACCTCGGCGTTTTCCAGCTCTTCCTGCATCTGGCGCATCCGCGCCTGCATCTGCTGCATCTGCTGCATCAACTCGCCGATGTTCTTCATCGCTTCACTTCGCCTCCTCGTCCTCGCCAGTCTTCTCCGCCAATGCGGCGCCGGCCGCCGGCGCCGGCCGCACGGTGACGATGCGCGCTTGCGGGAAATGCCGCAGCACCTCCCGCACCGCCGGCTCTTCGCGCGCCAGACGCAACAGGTCGTCCTCCTCGCGGCGTTCCTGCTCGGCCAGCGTCGGCGCCCGCGCGTCCTCCTCGCGCAGCACCACCCATGGAATGCCCGTCCACTCCCGCAGCCGCGCCGCCAGCTGGCGCGGCAGGTCCGTCGGCGCGCCTTCCGCCAGCCCGATGCGCAACTTGCCCGGTTCGATGGACACCGGGCGCAAGAATTCGCGGATCGCGGCCGCCATGCGCAAGTCGCGTCTTTCCTCCGCCAGCGCCGCCAACGCCCGCAGCGAGTTCGGCACGGCCGTCGCCGGCGCGCAGGGCTCGACACGCGTTTCGCTCGCGGGCGCCATGTAGGGCGCGGAAGCGGAGGCGGCGGTGGAATCGGTAGTGGAAGACGCACGCGGCCTCGCCACCCCGCCCATGGCCGATGGAGCGCCATCCGCCGGCGAAGGGCCGCCCGTGGCGGGCGTGGAAGCCCCCGTGCCGGTGCCTTCCTCCTGCGCCAGCTTGCGAATGAGCTCTTCCGGCGGCGGCACCTCGGCCACGTGCGCCAGCCGCACCAGCACCATTTCCGCCGCCATCTGCGGGTGTGCCGCCGCCTGCACTTCGCTCATGCCCTTCAGCAGCATCTGCCAGGCCCGCGCCAGCACCGGCACCGTAAGCCGCCGCGCCAGCGCCGCGCCGCGGGCGCGCTCCTCCTCGCTGACCCCGCCGTCGGCCGCCTGCTCGCCCATGATGGCCATTTTCGTCACCAGGTGGGTGAAGGCGGCAAGATCGGCCAGCACCTGGTAGGGGGCCGCGCCGATGGCCGACAGCTCGGCAAAGGATGCAAGCGCGCCGGCCGCCTCGCCCGCCATCAGCTTCTCGAACAGGTCGATGACGCGGCCATGATCGGCCAGCCCCAGCATCTCGCGCACGTGCTCGGCGCGCACCGTCTCCCCGCCATAGGCGATGGCCTGGTCCAGCAGCGACAGCGCGTCGCGCACCGATCCCTCCGCCGCCCGCGCGATGGCGCGCAGGGCCGCCTCTTCCGCCGTCACTCCCTCTTGCGCGCATACCTTCCCCAGGTGCGTCATCAGCACCTCCGCCGGCACCCGGCGCAGATCGAAGCGCTGACAGCGCGACAGGATGGTCACCGGAACCTTCCGGATCTCGGTGGTGGCGAAGATGAACTTCACGTGCTCCGGCGGCTCCTCCAGCGTCTTCAGCAAGGCGTTGAAGGCCGCCTTGGAGAGCATGTGCACCTCGTCGATGATGTAGACCTTGTAGCGCGCCGAGGTGGGACGATAGGGCACCTGCTCGATGATCTCGCGAATGTTCTCCACCGAGGTGTGCGAGGCCGCATCCATCTCGATCACGTCCACGTGGCGCGATTCCAGGATGGCCTCGCAGTGCTCGCCGAACTCCGGCATGTGCACGGTCGGCCGCTCGCTGAGCGAATAATTCAGCGCCCGGGCGATGAGCCGTGCGGTGGTGGTCTTGCCCACGCCCCGCACGCCGGTCAGCATGTAGCCTTGGGCGATGCGGCCCGATTCGAAGGCGTTGGTCAGCGTGCGCACCAGCGCATCCTGGCCGATGAGCTCCTCGAAGGTCTTTGGGCGATACTTGCGCGCCAGCACGCGGTATCCGCCACCATTCGCGCCGCCGGATGCGGCCTTGTCGGCATCGTGGGAATTGCTGGCTGGCGTGTCGGTCAAGCTGCGCCCCCGTGCCTTTCGAGCAGTCGCGCGTGGCGCGCCAAATGAAAAGTGCCGAAGGAAGAAGGTGGAAGACCGGACAGCGACCCGTGACGAAACGTCTCGCCTGGGCTGCTTCCTTCCGGACCTGACCCGCTGGGCGGACCGCACGTCCGCCGCCGGCCTTCCGACAATCTATATCGGACGGAAGCGCGGCGGATGCAAGGGCCTTTTGCCCGCCGCCTATCCGCGCCCGGCGAACAAGCGTGGCGCGGCTGTGGGCGAGCTGTGCAAAAATGTGCGATTGTTCCCTTCATGTTCTTGACATGTCTCTGTCATCCCCATAACCTTCCCGTGCGAATGTGGAAGAACCACAAGCGAGGGGAAGCCAATGGTCGCGCGGGCGCAAACGGTGGCCTTCAACGGCATCGAGACAGCGCTGGTGGATGTCCAGGTGCTCATCAGCCCGGGCCTGCCCGCCTTCGCCATTGTCGGCCTGCCGGACAAGGCGGTGGCGGAAAGCCGCGAGCGCATCCGCGCCGCACTGCAAGCGGTGGGCCTGGCCTTGCCGGCGAAGCGCATCACGGTCAACCTCTCGCCCGCCGACCTGCCCAAGGAGGGCAGTCATTACGACCTGCCCATTGCCCTGGCGCTGCTGTCCGCCATGGGCGCGCTGCCCCAGGCCTTCCTGTCGCGGCACCTGGCCATGGGAGAGTTGTCGCTCGACGGCGGCATCAGCCCCGTTCTCGGTGTCCTGCCGGCGGCCATGCGGGCGCTTAGGGCCGAGCGTGGCATCATCTGCCCGGCGGCCAACGGCGGCGAGGCCGCCTGGGCCGGCGAGACGCTCGACATCGTTGCCGCCGCCACCCTGGTGCAGGTGGTCAACCATGCCCGCGGCACCCACCCCCTCGCCCGCCCGCGGCCCGCCATGGCCGCGCAGACGCGCCAGCCGCCCGACCTGCGCGACGTGCGCGGGCAGGAAAGCGCCAAGCGCGCCCTGGAGGTCGCCGCCGCCGGCGGCCATCACATGCTGATGAACGGCCCGCCGGGCGCCGGCAAGTCCATGCTGGCGGCGCGGCTGCCCTCCATCCTGCCGCCGATGACACCGCGGGAAATGCTGGAAACCTCCGTCATCGCCTCGCTGGCCGGCATCCTGCCCAATGGCGCGATCGTCGCCACCCGGCCCTTCCGCGCCCCGCACCATACCGCTTCGCAGGTGGCCCTGGCCGGCGGTGGCCACCGCGCCAGGCCGGGCGAGATGTCGCTGGCTCACAATGGCGTGCTGTTTCTCGACGAACTGCCGGAATTCTCGCCGCGCGCCCTGGAGGTGTTGCGCCAGCCGCTGGAAAACGGCGAGGTGCATATCGCCCGCGCCAATTACCGCGTCACCTTTCCCGCCCGCTTCCAGCTGGTGGCCGCCATGAACCCGTGCAAGTGCGGCATGGCGCTGGAGCCCGGGCACACCTGTCGGCGGGGTGCCCGCTGCGCCCGGGACTACCAGGCCCGCATTTCCGGCCCGCTGCTCGACAGGTTCGACATCCGCATCACCGTGCCGGCGGTGAGCGTCGCCGATCTGTCCCTGCCGCCGGCCCGCGAAGGCTCGGCGCAGGTGGCCGCGCGCGTCGCCCGCGCGCGCGACATCCAGCGCCGCCGCTACGAGGCCCTGGGCCTGCCCGATGTGCGCAACAACGCGCAAGCCCCGGCCGGCGTGCTGGAAGAGGTGGCGCGGCCGGATGCCGACGGCCACAAGATGCTCCTGCGGGCGGCGGAAAGCCTGCGCCTCTCCGCGCGCGGCTATCACCGGGTGCTGCGGGTGGCCCGCACGCTGGCCGATCTCGCCGGCGAGGAGCGGGTGGGCCGGCTGCACGTGGCCGAGGCGCTCGCCTATCGTGGCCATGGCCCGAGCGCGGCCGTAGCGGCGTGAAGGACAAGCGGGCGAATGCCAGAGGCCAATCCAGCAATCGGTCGATGTTCCGCGACTGCCTGATTGTCAGGAATTTGCCGCTGTGCGGCGGGCCGAAGGATCGTCCATGACATTCAGACAGTAGCGAGAAGATTGGCGCTTCTCCCTGATGATGGGGTTTCGATTGCTGAAGGAAGTCGGGCCCCTTGCGCGGAGCCTCAGCGCAAGTGGGCGCGCAACGCCGCCGCGCTGGCCAGGGGCGAGACCACCAGCGCCAGCAGCACGATGGCCAGCAATATCAGGTAGGACGGCCAGGTGATGTCCGGCCCGCCCATGCCGCCGGTAGTCACCGACACGCCGAATATCAGCAGCGGGATATACAGCGGCAGGATCAACAGCGAGATCAGCAATCCGCCCTTGCGCAGGCCCACGGTGATGGCCGCGCCCATGCCGGCCAGCAGCGACAGCGCCAGTGAGCCCGTCACCATGGCCAGCAGCAGCGTCGGTGCCACCGCCACATCCAGGTTCAGCAGGAAGCCCAGCGCCGGGGCCAGCACCGCCAGCGGCAACCCCGCCAGCAGCCAGTGCGCCAGCGTCTTCGCCAGCGCCACCAGCTCCAGTGGCAACGGCCCGGTCATGAGCACTTCAAGCGAGCCGTCCTCGAAGTCCTGCGTGTAAATGCGATCGGCCGAGAGCAGGATGGAGAGCAGAAGCGCGATCCACAGCGCGCCGGGCGCGATGCGCTGCAACAGGGCCATGTCCGGCCCGATCCCGATGGGCAGCAATACCACCACGGTGAGAAAGAAGCCCACCGCCGCACCGATGTTGCCGCCCGCGCGCAGCCCCAGCCGCACGTCGCGCCCAACAATGGCCAGGAAGGATCTCATGCCACTTCCTCCGCACCGTTCTGCGGGGCCCCCGGCGCCGCAGCGGCGGTCTCCTCGACCGGCGCCTCCATTGGCCGCAACTCCAGCGTGCGCGTGGCAGGCATCCCGAAATCGACGTGCGTGGAGGCGATGATCAGGCCGCCGGCATCCAGGTGATCGCGCATCAGCGCGCACAGCGCCGCCTGCGATTCAGCGTCCAGCCCCACGGTGGGTTCGTCCAGCAGCCACAGCGGCCGCCGCACGCAGGCCAGCCGCGCCAGCGCCAGCCGCCGCTTCTGACCGGCGGAAAGCACGCCCGCGTGCAGGTGGCGCAACCCGCCAAGGCGCAGCGCCGCCAGCGCCGCATCAAGTTGTTTGCGCGCCACACGGCCTTCCATGAATCCCGACCAGAAGCGCAGGTTCTCGGTTACCGTAAGCTGTGGCTTGATGGCGTTCTGGTGCGCCACGTAGTGGCATTGCTGGGCCAGCGGCGTGTCCGCAAGCCCCCCCTGCAACCGCACTTCGCCCGCCGCCGGCCGCGAGAACCCGGCGATGATCCGCAACAGCGAGGTCTTGCCGACGCCATTTGGCCCGCGCAGCATCAGCATTTCGCCACCCGCGACGGAAAACGACACCCCGGCGAAAAGCAGCCGTCCGCCCCGGCGACAGGACAGCTCGCGAACGACCAGCTTTTGCACGGGCGCCATCGACATGGAAATGAAGTCCGCCTTCATGCACTCGCGCCGGGCCGGCGCGCACGGGGTGAGAAACGATGAACTGGCGCTTCCGGTATCATGTTTCGGGCGCGCCCCGCAACCACGAGCATGATCCACCGACGAGCACGCCCCGGCCGGCGCTCTTGCACGGATATAAAGAAACCTTTATGAAAGCTGGAAAACGGCGGCGGGCCATCGGCGCGCTCAAGCCTCGGCGATCATTCATCATACTCACCAGGGACTTCACAACCATGCGCAAGGATTATCTGTTCACCAGCGAATCCGTTTCCGAGGGTCATCCGGACAAGGTCTGCGATCGGATATCCGACGAGATCGTCGATCTCTATTATCGCACCGCCATCGAGGAGGGCATGGATCCCGCGCTGGTGCGCTGCGCCGCCGAGTGCCTGGCCACCACCAACAAGGTGGTCATTGCTGGCGAGATGCGCGGCCCGGAGAGCCTCATGCACGGCGACGAGGTCAACCGCGACAGGATCGAGGAAGTCGCCCGTGCCGCCGTGCGCGATATTGGCTATGAACAGGAAGGCTTCCACTGGCGAAAGATGGACGTCGAGGTGTTGCTGCACGCCCAGTCCCCGGACATCGCCCAGGGCGTCGACGCCACCGGCAACAAGGACGAGGGGGCCGGCGACCAGGGCATCATGTTCGGCTACGCCTGCACCGAAACGCCCGAGCTCATGCCCGCGCCGCTGCACTATGCCCACCGCATCCTGCACCGGCTGGCACAGGCGCGCCACTCCGGCGCCGAGCCGAAGCTGGGTCCGGACGCCAAGAGCCAGCTCACCCTGCGTTATGCCGACGGCCGGCCGGTGGAGGTGACGCAACTGGTGGTCTCGCACCAGCACCTGGACGAGGACCTCTCCTCCGATGACGTCCGCGCCATCGTCGAGCCCTACGTGCGCGAGGTCCTGCCCGAGGGCTGGCTGACGGAAAACACCGTCTGGCACATCAACCCCACGGGCAAGTTCCATATCGGCGGGCCGGACGGCGACTGCGGGCTCACGGGGCGCAAGATCATCGTCGATACCTATGGCGGCGCGGCTCCCCACGGCGGCGGTGCCTTTTCCGGCAAGGACCCCACCAAGGTCGACCGCTCCGCCGCTTATGCCGCCCGTTACCTGGCCAAGAACGTTGTCGCCGCCGGCCTCGCCGAACGCTGCACCATCCAGCTTTCCTACGCCATCGGCGTCTCCGAGCCGCTCTCCGTCTACGCCGACCTGCACGGCACCGGCCAGGTGGATGAACGCAGGCTGGAAAACGTTCTGCGCGAGGTCATGGACCTGCGTCCGCGCGGCATCCGCGAGCACCTGCAACTCAACAGGCCCATCTTCGCCCGCACCTCCGCCTATGGCCACTTCGGCCGCCAGCCGGACGCGGACGGTGGCTTCAGCTGGGAGAAGACCGATCTCGTCGAGACCCTGAAGTCGGCGCTGACGGCTTGAGGCGGTCTCCCGATTTCCTCTTGCCAGGCCGCGAGGTTTGTGCGGAAATGCGCCGCACCGGGGGGTGATGCGCGCCGGTCGGGAGCGTCCGGGCCGGCACCGCGCCAATGCGAGGAGAAACGGGGATGTCCGAACAGACCAAGTATCTGCTGGATGAAACGCGAATCCCGAAGTTCTGGTACAACATCGCCGCCGACCTGCCCGAACCGCTCTCGCCACCGCTGAACCCGGCCACTGGCGAGCCCCTGGGGCCGGAGGCGCTGGCCCCGATCTTCCCGATGGCGTTGATCCAGCAGGAAGTCAGCACCGAGCGCGAGATCGAGATCCCCGACCCGGTGCGCGACGCCTATCGCCTGTGGCGCCCCGCCCCGCTGTTCCGCGCCCGCCGGCTGGAGCAGGTGCTCGATACCCCGGCGCGCATCTACTACAAGTACGAGGGCGTCTCGCCGGCCGGTTCACACAAGCCCAACACGGCCGTCGCCCAGGCCTTCTACAACCGCGAGGAAGGCGTGCGCAAGCTTTCCACCGAGACCGGCGCCGGGCAGTGGGGCAGCTCGCTGGCCTTCGCCGGCGCCCTGTTCGGGCTGGAAGTGCTCGTCTACATGGTCAAGGTTTCCTACCACCAGAAGCCCTATCGCCGCACGCTGATGGAAACCTATGGCGCGAAGTGCCTGGCCTCGCCCACCGACACCACCGAGGCCGGCCGCGCCGTGCTCGAGCAGGATCCGGACAGCCCCGGCTCGCTCGGCATCGCCATTTCCGAGGCGGTGGAAGTGGCGGCCAGGAACGATGACGTGAAATACGCCCTGGGCAGCGTGCTCAACCACGTCCTGTTGCACCAGACGGTCATCGGCCAGGAGGCCATGGAACAGATGGACATGGCCGGCGACTACCCGGACGTGGTCATTGGTTGCGCCGGCGGCGGCTCCAACTTCGCCGGTCTGAGCTTTCCCTTCATCGGCGCCGGCCTGCGCGGCGACAGGCCGAAGGTGAAGGCCGTGGCCGTGGAGCCGGCGGCCTGTCCCACCATGACGAAGGGCAAGCTGGCCTACGACTTCGGCGACACCCAGCAGCTCACGCCACTGATGAAGATGCACACCTTGGGCCACACCTTCATGCCGCCGGGCTTTCACGCCGGAGGCTTGCGCTATCACGGCATGGCACCGCTGGTGTCGCACCTGGTGGAGCTGGGCGAGGTCATGCCCATCGCCGTGCATCAGAATCCCAGTTTCGAGGCCGGCGTCATGTTCGCCCGGGCGGAAGGCATCGTGCCGGCGCCGGAGAGCACGCACGCCATTCGCGCCGCCATCGACGAGGCGTTGGACGCGAGGGAAAGCGGCGAGGAACGGGTGATTCTGTTCAACCTCTCCGGCCACGGCTTCCTCGACCTCTCGGCTTACGAGGACTACCTGGCCGGGCGCCTGGAGGACAAGGACTACGACCCGGCGCTGCTGAAGGAAGCGCTGGAAAAACTGCCCGCCGTGGGCTGAAGCCTGCCCCGGCGCCGCGGCCACTGCGGCGGGCGGTGCCAGACATCGGCGAAGGCACCGGCGGTGCGCATGGCGCCGCCGGTGTTTTCCCTTTGACAAGCGGCAAGGCTGGTGGCATGGGAAGGCACCAGCCACGAGACGCATGTGAATGACGCGATCGTCCCTCCGGGATGGTCGAGCCAGGGAGCTTTGACGGTGATCGACAAGAATCTGGGCACCAAGCGCCTTTGTCCGGCCTGCCACGCCAAGTTCTACGACCTCAACAAGTCGCCCGCCGTGTGCCCCAAGTGCGGCGAGGAATTCGTGCCCAAGCCCATCCTGCCCTCCAGACAGGAACAGGTGGAGGCCGCCAGCCAGACCCAGGTCGAGAGTCCCCCGGCGGTGGAAACGGTGGTCGAAGACGTCGCCGAGGATGTCGCCGAGGCGGTGGAAGACGTGCCGGAAGTGGCGCTGGAAGAGGCCGAGGACACGCCGGTGGACCCGGAGGACGGGCCATTCCTCGAAGACGACGCCTCGGTGGAGGACATCATCGACGCGCCGGTGGAAAAGGACGAGGAGGAAGGCTGAGGCGGCTCTCTGCCGGGGCTTGGCATTCACCGCGCCCTTGCGATATACCCTTGAATGGGAAAAAGCCGTGCTGGCTCGTTTCCCGCCGTGTGCGCGCCCGTAGCTCAGCTGGATAGAGCGCTGCCCTCCGAAGGCAGAGGTCAGAGGTTCGAATCCTCTCGGGCGCGCCATTTCTCTTTCGCTTGACGTGGTCCTGGTGCCGGGGCCGGGACGGGAACGGCCCCCCTCTGGCCGCATCCTCACGCGCCACTTTCGCCGCCGGGGTTCTCGCGCAGTCGCCTGATGGCCGCCCGCGCCAGGGCGTCGGCGCGCTCGTTCTCCGCGTGCCCCGCGTGCCCCTTCACCCAGTGCCAGCGCACCTTGTGCGGCGCCATGGCCGCTTCCAGCCGTTGCCACAAATCGGCGTTCTTCACCGGTTTCCTCGCCGCCGTCTTCCAGCCGCGCGCCTTCCATTGCGCCAGCCACTCGCTCACGCCCCTCTTCAGGTATTCGGAATCGGTATACAGGTCCACCTCCACCGGCTCCCTCAGCGCCTCCAGCGCGGCGATGGCGGCCATCAGCTCCATGCGGTTGTTGGTTGTCTCGGCCTCGGCGCCGGACAGCTCCTTCTCGTGTTGATTGTAGCGCAATATCGCACCCCAGCCACCAGGCCCCGGGTTGCCGGAGCAGGCGCCGTCGGTGAAGATCTCCACGTGTTTCATGAAAACGGGCCGCTCGTCGTTGCGCTTTTCTTTCCGATGAAAAAGGTTGGCAAGCGGTGGTCTTTCAATCCTCTTCCGGCTCCAGCAGGCGGTGGATGTGAACGATGAAGTAACGAACTTCCGCATCGTCGATGGTGGCCCGCGCCTTTTCCTCCCACGCCTTCCTTGCCTCCGCGTAGGAGGGATAGATGCCGACGATGTCCAGCTTCTGCGGGTCCTTGAACTCCGCGCCCTGCACGTCCTTCAGCGCGCCACCGAACACCAGGTGCAGGTATTGTTTCGATTCCACCACCTTGTCGCTCATCGGCGATCATCCCCCTTCATGGTTGCCATGCGCATCGCCACGGCCGCCGTGCCGCCCGCGGCTCCTGCCGCCGCAACGAAACCCCTTCGCGTGATGCAGGACCGCCTCGAACAGGCCCTTTCCGGCGGCGACGATGCCGTTCACCTTCGCCGTTTCCGCCTCATAGCGCAAGGGTGCGCCACGAAGGTCCGCCACCCGTCCGCCCGCCTCGCGCACGATCACGTCGCCGGCCGCCACGTCCCAGTAGTTCTTCCATCCGGGCGCCAGCATGGCGTCGGCCGAGCCATCGGCGACAAGGGCCAGCCGCAGCGCCAGCGACGGATAGCGCCGCACCCTCACCCGTGGCCAAGGCGTCCGCCAGCATTCGGCGCGGCTTACCGCCTTTGGCCCGATGACCTCTGCGCCTTCCAGTTCCGTGCGCCCGCTCGCCCGAATGCGCGCGCCATTGAGAAAGGCGCCCCCCGCCGCCGTCGCCCACCAGGTGCATTCCAGCGCCGGCGCGTGCAGCACCCCCAGCACCGGCCGATGATCCACCAGCAGCGCCAGCGCCACGCACCAGTGAGGCTCGCCGCGCAAGTAGCCGCTCGTGCCGTCCAGCGGGTCCACCACCCAGGCCCGCCGCCGGTCCAGCCATTGCCGTCCCTTCTCGCCCTCTTCCGACAGCCAGCCATCTTGCGGAAAGGCCCCCAGGATGCGCGCGCGCAACAGCGCGTCGATGGCCAGGTCCACTTCCGTCACCGGCGTGCCGTCGGCCTTGCGCTCCACCCGCACCCTGCGCCGGAAGTGCTGGGCCCCGATCTCTCCCGCCGCGCGCGCCGCCGCCAGCGCCACCGCCAACGCGGCCGATAGCTCCGTGGCGGCGCCGGGCGCGTCATCGGGGCGGGGCGCGTCATAGTCCGGCAACGGTCATGCCCTCCACCAGCAGGGTGGGGGCATTCGTGCCCCCCACGATGCGCAGGTCGTCGGCCGGGGTCATGTGCAGGAACATGTCCTTCAGATTTCCGGCGATGGTCATTTCGCTCACCGGATGGGTGATCTCGCCATTCTCGATGAGAAAGCCCGACGCGCCGCGCGAATAATCGCCGGTGATCACGTTCACGCCCATGCCGATGAGCTCGGTCACCAGCACGCCACGCTTCACCCCCCCTGTCAGGGCCGCCGCCGTCTGCGCACCATTCATGATGTTGAAATTGGTGCTGGCGGGGCTGGGTGGCCCACCCAGCGAC
>JALVRJ010000257.1 GCA_027031305.1 Hyphomicrobiales bacterium
GTGAAGAAGGTCGAGCAGAAGCCGGTGAAGCGCAATCCGCCGCCACCGTTCACCACCTCCACCCTGCAACAGGAAGCCTCGCGCAAGCTGGGGTTCTCGCCGCAACGCACCATGCAGCTGGCGCAGAAGCTCTACGAGGGTGTCGACCTGGGCGGCGAGACGGTGGGGCTGATCACCTACATGCGCACCGACGCGGTGAGCATGGCGCCGGAAGGCATCGAGGCGGCGCGCAAGGCCATCGCCAGGCAGTTCGGCGAACGCTACCTGCCGGCTAAACCGCGTGTTTACAAGACCAGGGTGCGCAACGCGCAGGAGGCGCACGAGGCCATCCGCCCCACCGATCCGACGCGCACGCCACAAGAGGTCGCGCCCTTCCTCGACAAGGACATGTTGCGCCTTTACGAGCTGATCTGGAAGCGGACCCTGGCCTCGCAGATGCAGCCGGCGGAGTTCCTGCGCACCACTGTGGACATTGGCGCGGAGGGCACGGACGGACGCGCCTACACGACGCGCGCCACGGGCCAGGTGCAGAAGTTCGATGGGTTTCTCAAACTCTATCAGGAAGGCACCGACGACGAGGAGAAATCCGATGACCAGCGCATTCTGCCGCAAGTGCAGGAAGGTGAGCGATTGAAGCCGGTGAAGGTGGAGGCGAAGCAGCATTTCACCGAGCCGCCGCCGCGCTACACGGAGGCCTCGCTGGTGAAGAAGCTCGAGGAACTGGGCATCGGGCGGCCTTCCACCTATGCCAGCATCCTGCAAACGCTGCGCGACCGTGGTTACGTGAAGCTGGAAAAGCGCCGCCTGGCGCCGGAAGACCGCGGGCGGCTGGTGACGGCGTTCCTGGAGAACTTCTTCCCGGAATACGTGGCCTACGAATTCACCGCCTCGCTGGAGGACAAGCTGGACCGGGTGGCGCGGGGCGAGGCGAACTGGAAGCAGTTGCTGCGGCAGTTCTGGACGGACTTCAAGGCGGCGGTGGAAAGCGCGCAAGGGCTGCGCATGACCGACGTCATCGAGGCGCTGAACGAGCAGCTGGGGCCCTACATCTTCCCCAAGGGGCCGGACGGCAAGCCGGATCGCACCTGTCCCGCCTGTGGCGAGGGCACGCTGTCGCTGAAGCTGGGCCGCTATGGCGCCTTCATCGGCTGCTCCAACTATCCCGAATGCCGTTATACCCGGCCGCTGACGGGCGAAGAGGCGCACAGCGCCGACAAGGCCGCGGCGGAGGCGCCGGAGGGCGTGTTGCTGGGGACCGATCCCGAAACCGGCCTTTCCGTGTGGCGCAAGCAGGGGCGCTTCGGCCCCTATGTGCAGCTGGGAGAGGATGACGCGGAAGAGAAACCGAAACGCGTGTCCATTCCGAAGGGGGTGGATCCGGAAAGCGTCGAGCTGGACATGGCGCTGCAATTGCTCGCGCTGCCGCGCGAGGTGGGCAGGCACCCGGAAACGGGCGAGCCGATTCTCGCCAACATCGGGCGCTACGGGCCATACGTGCAGCACAAGCGCACCTTCGCCAACCTGCCCTCGGTGGAGGACGTGTTCACCATTGGCATCAACCGCGCGGTGGATCTGATCGCGCAGAAGGAAAGCCGTGGCAACAAGCAGGTCATCAAGGAGCTGGGCGAGCACCCCGACGGCGGTGAGATCCAGGTATTGTCAGGCCGCTACGGACCTTACGTGAAATGGAAGCGGGTGAACGCCACCATTCCCAAGGACATGGCGCCGGAGGAGGTGACGCTGGAGCAGGCGCTGGAGCTGATCGCCGCGCGACAGGCGGCCAAGGGCGGCAAGAAGGCCGCCAAGGGGCGCAAGGGCGGGAAGAAGAAAGCCGCTTCCTGAGTTGCCCTTGACCGAACGGGGCGTGCGGTGGGTGCGCGAGTTATACCAAGATGCAAAAAGAACCACGCAGAAGCCCCGCGCCCCCGCCCAACCCCCATTTGTGAAAAACAAGGGCTTGGGCGGGGGCGCGGGGCGGTTTGCACCGGTAAGCCTTTGTGCAATCCGGTATTATTCCACCACCTTGGGGACGACGAAGAAGTTGCCCTCGCGCATGGGGGCATTGGCCAGGATGTCTTCCGGGCAATTGCCGTCGGTGACCTCGTCGGGGCGCTTCTTCATGGGCATGTTTTCCACCGAGGTCATGGGCGCGACGTCGGTGGTGTCCACCTCGTCCAGCTGCTCGACCCACTCGAAAATGGAGGACAGGTCCTGGGCCAGTTTTTCCAGCTCGGCCTCTTCCACGCGGATGCGGGCGAGGCGGGCGATGCGGCGCACGGTATCGGTGTCAACGGCCATGAGACTTCTCCATCTAAGGAAGCGAAAGAGCGCGCGGGATGACATTCCGTTCCCGGGCGTGATACCAGAATGCATAAGGGACCACGCACCACTCCGCGCCCCCACCCAACCCCCAACTTGTGAAAAACAAGGGCTTGGGTAGGGCGCGAGGCGGCTTTACCAGTCAGCCCTTGCGCAACTTGGCAAGATACACCCGCGCCCGGGGCATGGCAACCGAACGGAACGGCACGAGGCCGCTCCACCCGGGGCAGAACATGGCCACCATGTCATTCAGGCGTTTTCGGCATCGGCCAGCACATAGGCCTTCACGATGCGGCCGGGGTTGGGCACCGGCTCGCCCTTGGGCAGGGCGTCGACGACGTCCATGCCTTCCACCACCTCGCCCCAGACGGTGTATTGACCGTCGAGGAAGGGGCAGTCGGCGGTGCAGATGAAGAACTGCGAATTGGCCGAGTTCGGGTCCATGGCGCGGGCCATGGAGGCAACGCCGCGCTTGTGCGGCGCACTGGTGAACTCCGCTTCCAGGTTGGGCTTGTCGGAGCCGCCCATGCCGGTGCCGGTGGGGTCGCCGCCCTGTGCCATGAAGCCCTCGATGACGCGGTGGAAGGGCGTGCCGTCATAAAACCCCTCGCGCACCAGTTCCTTGATGCGCTCCACGTGCTTCGGCGCCAGGTCTGGCCGAAGGCGGATGACCACCTTGCCGGAAGTGGCCGGATCGGTGGTGTCGATCTCGAAGACGATGGTGTTTTCCGGGTCGAGATTTTGCGTATCGGTCACGATGATGCTCCCGTTTGCTCGTTTTCGGATGTCGTTGCCCACAGCCCCGATATGGCGAGTCGTTTCCTACTTGCCATCCACGTCGGCGGCCACGCGCATTCGCACGATCTTGTCCGGGTGCGCCGGCGGCTCGCCGGGCGCGATCTTGTCGACGCATTCCATGCCCTGCACGACGATGCCCCAGACGGTATACTTGCCATCCAGGAAGCGGCCGTCGCGGAACATGATGAAGAACTGCGAGTTGGCCGAATTGGGGTCGGCGGCGCGGGCCATGCCCACCGTGCCGCGCTTGAAAGGAATGTTGGAGAACTCCGCCGGCAGGTCGGGGTATTTCGAACCGCCCATGCCGGTGCCGGTGGGGTCGCCCGTCTGCGCCATGAAACCGGGAATCACCCGGTGGAAGATGATGCCGTCATAGAACTTCTCGCGCGCCAGCTTCTTGATGCGCGCAACGTGCTTCGGCGCCACCTTCGGCAGCAGCTTGATGACGACGCGGCAATTGTCTTTCAGGTCCAGGTAGATCGTGTTTTCCGGGTCAAGCCCCAGCTTCCTGGCCTCGCCAGCGGCCAGCGCGGAGCCGGCGACAAGCGGCAGGGCCAACGCGGCCGCCAGGGCTGCGGTGAACACATGGTTGAAGGCACGGCGTTTCATGTCTGCGTCCTCTCGTGAAAAGTCGTTTCCCCGATCATTGAAGGTCGTTTGTTGGGAAGGAATCTGGCTATTCCATGTCGTTGCGCAAGCCTGATGATGACTTTTTCGCGCCAATCGCGCGCATCACGGCCTCGGCCGCCTCCATGGGCACGAACTGGCCGATGTCGCCGCCCATCTCGGCGATCTGGCGGATGAGCGTGGAGGAGATCATACGCGCCGAGGGGCTGGCGGCGAGGAAGATGGTTTCGATGTTCGGCTCCAGCGTGGCGTTGGTCTGGGCCATGCGCACTTCATAGTCGAAGTCCGAGCCATCGCGCAGGCCGCGGATGATGACGGATGCGCCGGCCCGTTTCGCCGCCTCCACCGTCAGCACGGTGTATTTCGCCAGCTTTATCTCGCATTCCGCGTGCTCGCGGATGGGCCTGAGCGCCTCTTCCAGCACGCGCAGGCGTTCTTCCACGGAAAGCAGCCCCGGCTTGGCGTGATGCTGCCCCACCGCCACCACGAGCACATCCACCAGCCGCCCGGCGCGGGTGATGATGTCCAGGTGCCCATAGGTCACCGGATCGAAACTGCCGGGATAGAAGCCGATGCGCGCCATGTCCCCCATCCTTGTCATGCCGTTGCTCTCCGGTCTTGCCCGGAATCTCTCCAGTCAAACACGGCCTACCCCCATCATGTCCGGCACACTTTCTCGTACCTCCGGCCCCTTTCCTCGTCACCCCTGCCCTTTCCTCGTCACCCCGGCGGAAGCCGGGGTCTAGGGCAACGAA
>JALVRJ010000258.1:0-3469 GCA_027031305.1 Hyphomicrobiales bacterium
GGGCCGGAAGGCTAACGGAGAATGCTCAGTTGCCGCCGAAAATGCGGGGCGAACGGCCTGATTGGGTGGTCAGCGACACCCAGCGTCCCGGGTCGCGCCGCGATTGGCGCATGAGAAACCGGTAGCCCGTGCGCCGCCACAGCCGCACCTCGTCGCGTCGATTGTCCAGCACCAGGTCGCCACGGTTGGTATGAGCCAACAGCACGGCGTGGCCGTCGCCCTTTTCGTCCAGAACCACGGTTATCAGCAGAGCCTCGGCGGGAAAGCCCAGCGCCTCCAGGTAGCGCTTCTTCATCAGAACGTAGTCCTCGCAATCACCGCGATTGTCTTCGGGGTATTCCCACACCTCGGGGCGATTGTAGATTTCCTGGTCGGTCATCGGGCGGACGCGGCGGTTGATGTAGTGGTTCACCTGCCGCAGCAAGTCCCAGTTGGTGGCATCGAGGCGGATGGTGGCGTTGCCGGCACGGCCCAGGGGGCGGCATTCCTCCGGGTAGCGGTCGCAGAACTCGAGGAAGCCCATGGGGGGGCGCGCCGGGCCTTGCGCGGTCAGGAAGAGCCCCTTCTGCAACACGAGGCGCGAGCGTCGCTCCGCCTGCGCCGTGGTGGGCATGGTGGCGGCAAGGCCGATGACGGTCATCATCATGGCCGCAGTGGTCGCTTGCGCCGTCTTGCGCAGTTTCGTCCACATGATCCCGTGGTGCCCTTCGTTCAGTTCCGTCGACGCCCCGGGCGGCCTGTTCTTTTTTCGCCTTGGCCGCCAGCATGAATGGTAGCAGGGAAAATTTGAGAGCCAATCAAGAGCAGGGATCAAAGTTAATCCATCGGTGAAAGCCTCCGTTTACCAAGTGTCCGGGGAGGGCGTTCAGCGGGGCGCATCGATGTGGATGGGTGTTGTTGCGGCGGCGTGGCCGATCCTGCAATATCCGGTCGACGCAACATCAACAGGGGAGAACGGGTCATGCGGCAGGTGCAGAAGGTCATCGCGATTTCCACGCGCGGCAAGGGGCTGCACGAATTCACCGCCGAGGTGGTGCGCATGGTGGAGGGCAGCGGCATTACGACCGGACTGCTGACGCTGTATGTGCGCCATACCTCGGCGTCGCTGGTGATCCAGGAAAACGCCGACCCGGACGTGGCGCGGGACCTGTTGGAATTCTACGAGCGGCTGGCGCCGGAAAACGAGCCATGGTACCGCCACCGCATGGAAGGGCCGGACGACATGCCCGCGCACATACGCTCGAGCCTGACCGATGTCTCCATGTCCATCCCCGTGGCGCGGGGGCGGCCGGTGCTGGGCACCTGGCAGGGGATCTTCCTGTTCGAACATCGCGCGCGGCCGCACGCGCGGCAGGTGGTGGCGCACCTGATCGGCGAGTAGGGCGGCTTGCCGCGCGTCAGTCCGCGCCCGGGCCGGCGCGGCGCGCGATGGCGGTCTCAGCAGGGGTCGTTGCGATGATGCACGGCGTCGGAAAGCCCCGTGCCGCGTTCGGTCATGGGCACATAGTCGCGCAGCGTGGGGCCGGTGTAGAGCTGGCGCGGGCGGCCGATCTTGCGTTGCGGATCGGCGATCATCTCGCGCCAGTGGGCCACCCAGCCCACGGTGCGGGCGATGGCGAAGAGCACGGTGAACATGTCGGTGGGGAAGCCCAGCGCCCGCAGGGTGATGCCGGAATAGAAGTCGATGTTCGGATACAGGCCGCGCTCGATGAAATATTCGTCCTTCAGCGCCATTTCCTCCAGCCGCCGGGCCACTTCCAGCAGCGGATCGTTGGGGTCGCCGACCTCGGCCAGCACCTCCTGGGCGATCTGCTGCATGATGCGGGCGCGCGGGTCGTAGTTCTTGTAGACGCGGTGGCCGAAGCCCATCAGCCGGAACGGATCGTTCCTGTCCTTGGCCCGCGCGATGTATTCCGGAATGCGCTCCGGCGTGCCGATTTCCATCAGCATCTTCAGCGCCGCCTCGTTGGCGCCGCCGTGCGCCGGACCCCACAGGCAGGCGATTCCGGAAGCGATGCAGGCGAACGGGTTGGCGCCGGAGGAGCCGGCAAGGCGCACGGTGGAGGTGGAGGCGTTCTGCTCGTGATCGGCGTGCAGGATGAAGATGCGGTCCAGAGCGCGGGCGAGGATGGGGTTGACGTGATAGTCCTCGGTCGGCACCGCGAAGCACATGCGCATGAAGTTGCTGGCGTAGTCGAGGTCGTTGCGCGGGTAGATGAAGGGCTGGCCGAGAGAATACTTGTAGGCCATGGCAGCCAGCGTGGGAACCTTGGCGATGATGCGGCGGGTGGCCACTTCGCGCTGGTAGGGATCGTTGATGTCGGTGCTGTCGTGGTAGAAGGCGGACAGGGCGCCGACGACGGCGACCATGATGGCCATGGGATGGGCGTCGCGCCGGAAACCGCGGAAAAAGGACGAGATCTGTTCGTGCACCATGGTGTGGCGGGTGATCTCGTGCTCGAAGCGGGCGCGCTCGTCCTGCGTGGGCAGGTCGCCGTAGAGCAGCAGGTAGCAGGTTTCCAGGTAATCGCCGTAGCGGGCCAGCTGTTCGATGGGATAGCCGCGATAGAGCAGCATTCCCTTCTCGCCATCGATGAAGGTGATCTTCGATTCGCAGGAAGCGGTGGAGGTGAAGCCGACGTCGAAGGTGAAGACGCCGGCCTGGCGGTAGAGGTTGCGCACATCCACGGCGTCGGGGCCCATGGTGCCGTGCAGAACGTTCAGCTCCAGCTCCCTGTCATGCACGCGCAACAGCGCCTTGTCGTCCTTGCCGGCGCCGGTGTCGGTTTTCCCTTCGCTCATGCCGCTTTCCCACACTCCGGTTGTTCACTTCGCCACTTCGGAACCTGACCTCTTGGCTAGCTGATTGCCGCGGCGATGGCAAGGAAGGCGCATGGGTGTGGTGTCCGCATACGCTTCGTTAACCATGCGCGTTTACCTTTTGGTGCGAAGGTTCACATGGCAAGTTCTGTGAGGCGGTTGAAGTCATGATTTTCTCCTTGTTCAGGCGTGACGACAAGCGTGGGCGGCGGGATCCGGGGCTGGACATCTCCGTGTTCGAGAAGGTGTTGGAATCAGGGGATGCACAGGCGTGGTGGCGGCTGGCGACGCAGCTGGTGGCCTTCGTGGAAGAAACGGACACCTCTCCGGAAGATCGCGCGGTGGTGATGCCCATCCTGATTCGGCTGGCGTCCTGTCCCGACCGCGCGGTGCGGGCGCACGTGGCGGCGTTGGCGCGCGAGGCCAGGCATGTATCGCTGGACCTGGTGCTGACCATCGCAGCCGGCGAGGAGGACATTTCCCTGCCGTTCATCGAGCGTGCGGTGGCCATTGGGCCGACCTTGCAAATGGCCATTTTCCGCGCCGGTGACGTGGCGCGGCGCAAGGCGGTGTGTCGTCGGCGCGACTTGTGCGCGGAGGTGGCGCACGAGGCCATCATGGTGGGAGAACGCGCGGTGGCGCTGGAATG
>JALVRJ010000258.1:3479-4489 GCA_027031305.1 Hyphomicrobiales bacterium
TTCGCAACGACCAGGTGGCTCTTTCGCCCAAGCTGGCGCGGCGCGCCTACCTGCGCTTTCGCGAGGACGAGGAGCTCGTCGATGCCCTGTTGCGGCGGCACGACCTGCCGCTGGAGGTGCGACTGGCGCACGTGGAGGTGATGGCCGGACGGATGCGCGCGGTGATGAAGGAGGCTGGCTGGGCCGAGGCGCAGCGGGCACTGGACGCCGCCGCCAGCATGGAAGAACGGGCGCTGGTGAACATCCTGGCGGAGGCCGGAGACGAAGAGAAGCTGATTTCGGCCTTCGAGTTCCTGAGCCGGCGTGGCCGGCTCACGGCGGCGGTGCTGTTGCGGGCGGCGTGCGGCGGGCACGTGGCGGTGCTGGTGCACGGGCTGGCGTGGCTCGCGCGCATGAAGGTGGCGCGCCTGCGCCAGGTGCTGCGGCCCAACGCCTCGCTGACCCTGGCGCGCACGGCACTGATGCGCTCCGGCCTGCCGGAAGGGGTGCACGCGCTGGCCCTTGGCGTGTTGCTGGCGGCGCGGCGGCGGGGTGAGGAGGCGGCGCGGCCGGGCGTGCGGCTGGCGGGATTCGGCCCGCTGGTGCTGGAGGCCATCGCCGGTACGGAGCTATTGAGCGTGGCGGAGAAGATGCAGGCCGCCGGCATGTTGCAAAGACTGTCAGACGAACGCACGCGCGAACTGGCGGCGCGCTTCGTGCAATCTTTGCTGCGCCACGCGGCGTGATGGCTGTTTGCCAACCCGACGGCGGGTTGCGTTTCGTCAGTCCCGGGTTCGCAACTTTCGGCCGATCAGAAGACCGGTGGCGGCAGCGAATCCGGCGGTCAGGAGCAGTCCCAGCCTTGCGACCAAGGTATGATCGTCGATGATGCGCAAATACGCGAACACTGCCAACGCTGTCGTCAGGGCCGCGAAGATCGTGAGGGGCAGGCTTGCGTTCTTCATGCTTTTCACCTCGATAATCTGATGCGAAATTGATTATACCACAATGCATAAAGAACCACCCACCAC
>JALVRJ010000259.1 GCA_027031305.1 Hyphomicrobiales bacterium
ACTACAACCCCTTCTCGCTGCGCCAGATGGTCAACTTCATGGCGGCGAAGAAAAAGGCGGCGGAGGGCCTGAGCTTCGAGGACGTGGTGGAGTCGCTGAAGATCAAGGCCAACGAGCTGAACATGCGGATGGTGGGCGTTTCCACGCCATGGAAGGTGATCCGCGAAATCCGCGGCACGGACGATTACCCGAAAGTGGAGATCTATTCCTTCTGCGACCTGGAGACGCTGGCGCTGGTGCTGGAGCACATGCCGGAGTTCATCGTCTTCATCCCGTGCCGGGTGGCGGTGATGGAAGACCGGCAAGGCAACATCTGGCTGGTGACGCTGGAATGGGACGTGCGCTGGATGGATACCTCTCCCAACCCCAACCGTATCTCGGAGGAGCTGCGCAAGCGCGCCATTTCCGTGCGTGAGCGGCTGGAAAAGATGATGGAGGCGGCGGCCAACGGCGACTTGTGATTGATACTGGAATGCATGAAGATTCGCCCCCACCCAACCCCCAAATCATGAAAGACAAGGGCTTGGGTGGGGACGCGTGGCAGTCTTACCGGTCAGACATTACGCAATCTGGTATCAGCCGTGGCGGGCGAGGCTCTCGAACAGCTCCTGCACCTGCTCGCGGGTGTCTTGCACCGGACCGGAAGCGTCGATGATGAAATCCGCGCGGCGGCGTTTCTCCTCCGCCGGCAGCAGGCGCGCCTCGAGCGCCGCATTCAGCGCCGCGTCGAACCCGGCGCGCTCGCGCAGGCGGGCGTGGCGCGCCTCGTTCGGCGCATCCACCCAAATGACGATATCAAGCCCCTTCTCCGCGCCGGTTTCATAGAGCAGTGGAATCTCGACGACTGCCAGGGGCGCCCCCTGCCCCGCCGCCCGTCGCAGGAAGGCCTCGCGGCGGTTCGCCACCAGGGGGTGGACGATGGATTCCACCTCTTCCAGCAACGCCGGACTTTTCCGCAGCAGGGCACGCAGTCTTCGGCGATCGAGGCCGCCATGGCCGTCGTCCAGTTCGGGAAAGCGCGTCAGCAAGGCGCGCGCGGCCCCGCCACCCGGCGCGTAAAGCGTGCGCACGGCCGCGTCGGCGTCGAACACGGCCGCACCAAGCTCGGAAAACATGGCCGCCACCGTGCTCTTGCCCGCGCCAGGCAGGCCGGTGAGGCCGATTTTCAATGGTTGTGCACGCCGTTCATTCACCGTCCCGCCCCGCCCGTTCCTTCAGGATGTCGGCCTCGACAAGAGCGCGCAGCTCATGCGTGACCTCCGGGCGCAGACCGAACCATTTCTCGAATCCCGGCACCGCCTGGTGCAGCAACATGCCAAGACCGTCGACGGTGGCCAGGCCACGCTGCTCCGCTTGCGCCAACAACGCCGTCTTCAATGGCGTGTAGACGATGTCCGCCACCACGGCGTGTTCCGGCAGCGGTGAAAGGTCCACTTCCAGCGGCGGCTGGCCGGTCATGCCCAGGCTGGTGGTGTTCACCAACACATCGGCCTGCGGCAACAATGCCGGAAGATCGGAAAGCGGGGCGGCGGCCAGCGCCGCCTCGCCGATGCCCGCCAGTTCCTCCGCCATCCGCTCCGCCTTTTCCAGCGTTCGGTTGGCGATGGTGACGCGGGCCACGCCCTCGCGCGCGAAACCGGCCACCACCGCTCGCGCCGCCCCGCCGGCACCGATGATCACGACATGCCTGCCCGGCGCGGTCCAATCCGGTGCCCGCTCCATGAAATTGGCCATGAAGCCGTGAACGTCCGTGTTGTCGGCACAGACGCGGCCCCGTTCATCCAGCCACACGGTGTTGACCGCGCCCAGCGCGCGGGCCAAGGCGGTGACGCCTTCCGGGTTGGCGCGGTGGATGATTTCGAAGGCCGCTTCCTTGTGCGGCACGGTGACGTTGCAGCCCACCAGCCCGTGCCGAGGCAAGTTCAGAAGGAAATCCTCCAGCGCCTCCGGGCGCACGGCGCGCTTGCCGTATTCGCCGGCGATACCGTGTTCCTCAAGCCAGTGGCCGTGGATCATGGGCGAGCGCGAGTGCTCGATGGGCCAGCCAATGACGCAGGCGCGGCGGATGGTGTCGTCCATGGTGAAATTTCCGGTTCTTTCATTTGCGCCGGATCACACCTCCTTTTATCACTGGCGCAAAGGGAAAAGCGAGGTAATTCATGAAAGGACACGGGCACAAGACGCCGGCGGCGCTGCTGGCACACAATCGCCAATGGGCGGCGGCACGCATTGGCGAGGATATCGACTATTTCAGCCGGCTGGCGGGCCAGCACGCGCCGACGTTCCTGTGGATCGGGTGTTCGGACGCACGGGTGCCGGCCAATACGCTGGTGGGGCTGGAACCTGGAGAAGTGTTCGTGCACCGCAATATCGCCAACCAGGTGCTGCCGCGGGATGTGAACGTGCGCGCCATCATCGACTATGCCGTGGGCACATTGCAGGTGCGGCACATCTTCGTGGTGGGGCATTATGGCTGTGGCGGAGTGAAGGCGGCACTGTCGCGGCAATCGCTGGGGGTGCTGGACGCCTGGCTGGCCGACTTGCGCGAGCTGTGGCTGCACAATGATGTGGAACTGTCGGCGCTGCCGGAAAATGAGCGCGCGGACGCCCTGGCGGAGCTGAACGTGAAACGGCAAGTGATGAACGTGGGCCGCTTCGCCACCGTCCAACGGGCCTGGCACGAGGGGCGGGAATTGGTCATTCATGGCTGGATCTACGACATTCACGACGGCTTGCTGAGGGATCTGGGCGCGACCATCTCCTCTCTCGACGACGTGCCGGAACCGTGGCGGCTGAAGCTGTAACATCGGATCGGACGGACCGATCGAGGATGGTGGAGCGCGGACAGATGAACGAGCAGGCGGTGCAGATGGCGGGAACGAAGAAGCTGGAGCCGGTGCGGCTGGAAGACTACCGGCCCCCGGCGTGGCTGGTGGATGACGTGCATCTGTTGTTCCGGCTGGACGAGCAGAACACGGAAGTGGAAGCGACGCTGACGCTGCGGCGCAATCCTAACGCGCCGGTGGATGGCCCCGCCCCGCCGCCGGTGGACCTGAACGGCGAGCAGCTGGAGCTGGTCGCCATCGAGGCGAACGGGCTGCCCCTGCCCGAAAATGCGTGGTGCACCACCGAAAAACGGCTGGTCATCCACCGCCCGCCCGCCGAATCCTTCACGCTGAAGACACTGGTACGCATCCACCCGGCGGAGAACAAGGCGCTTTCCGGGCTTTACGTAAGCAACGGCATCTTCTGCACGCAATGCGAGGCGGAGGGCTTCTGCCGCATCACCTGGTTTCCCGACCGGCCAGACGTGCTGGCGCGTTACACGGTGCGCATCGAGGCGAGTGCGCAGCGCTATCCGGTGCTGCTGTCCAACGGCAACCTCGTCGAGCAGGGGGAGCTGGAGGACGGGCGGCATTATGCCGTGTGGGAAGACCCGTTTCCGAAGCCCAGCTACCTGTTCGCGCTGGTGGCGGG
This sequence comes from Hyphomicrobiales bacterium, assembly GCA_027031305.1. Classification (GTDB taxonomy): domain Bacteria; phylum Pseudomonadota; class Alphaproteobacteria; order Rhizobiales; family Aestuariivirgaceae; genus Thermopetrobacter. Next base: position 3,478 of record JALVRJ010000259.1, read on the forward strand.
CAAGCTGGAGGCGCTGCACGATACCTTCATCACCGACGAAGGCCGCCGGGTGAAGCTGGGCCTGTGGACGGAGCCGGGCAAGAGCAGTCGCGCGCGCTGGGCCATGAAGTGCCTGAAGCGGGCCATGCGCTGGGACGAGGAGCGCTTCGGCCTCGCCTGCGACCTCGACGTCTACAACGTCGTGGCCATCGCCGATTTCAACATGGGGGCGATGGAGAACAAGGGGCTGAACATCTTCAACGACAAGTATGTTCTCGCCGACGAGCGGACGGCCACGGACACGGATTTCGAGAACATCGAGGGCATCATCGGGCACGAGTATTTCCATAACTGGACGGGCAATCGCATCACCTGCCGCGACTGGTTCCAGCTGTGCCTGAAGGAGGGGCTGACCGTCTTCCGCGACCAGGAGTTCACTTCCGACGTGCGCTCGCGGCCGGTGAAGCGGCTGGTGGACGTGCGTCTGTTGAAAACGGCGCAGTGGCCGGAGGATTCCGGGCCGCTGGCGCATCCGGTGCGGCCTTCGCAATATTACGCCATCGACAACCTCTATACCGCCACCGTCTACGAGAAGGGCGCGGAAGTGGTGCGGATGCTGCACACGCTGCTGGGCGAGGACGGCTTCATGCGCGGCATGGCGCTCTATGTGGAGCGGCACGACGGGCAGGCGGTGACGGTGGAGGACTTCATCCGCTGCTTCGAGGACGCCACCGGGCGGGATCTTTCACAGTTCTTCCGCTGGTACACGCAGGCCGGCACGCCGGAGCTGACCTTCGACTGGGCGCATGACGCGGAGAGCCGCACCTTCACGCTGAAGGTGAAACAATACACGCCGCCGACGCCGGATCAGCAGGAAAAGCTGCCGCTGCACATGCCGCTTTCCATCGCCCTGCTCGACCGGCAGGGGCGCAAGCTGCGCGAAGAGATGCTGGAGCTGACGGATGCGGAACACGTCTTCACCTTCGCGGACGTGACGGAGCCGCCAGTGGTGTCGCTGAAC
>JALVRJ010000260.1 GCA_027031305.1 Hyphomicrobiales bacterium
TCTTTATGCATTGTGGTATAACACCGGCATGTGCGGACTGTCTTCCCCGCGCTTGCCTGTCAAAGGCGCCTTCGGCGCCGCACAGCGGTTTCACTCTTGACAGGCAGGCACGGGGAAGAAGATGGCAATGAAGCGCCAATGGGAAGTTCTCGCCATTGGCGCTTCTCGCGGCAAAAAAGCGAAATCATTCCTCCAGCGAGGCCAGCAGCACACCGTGGCCGCGGCCGATGCACAGCTTCAGCGGCCCTTCCGCCACGTTGGAGACGGGACGGCTGTGGCCAAGGGGAAGCGTTTCGCCCACCAGTGGCCAGCGCGCGCCGGAAAGGTGCACGTCATGCAAGTCGGCGAACCCCAGCAGCGAGAAGGTCGCGCCTTCGGGCAGGTCGATGACGTGTTCGCCCGGCGCCAGCCCCCAGGCCTCCTCACGGCCCGTGCTGGCCATGGCCGAAACGCCGCGCCGGGCGAGGTCCGCCAGTTGCAACAGATGCATGACGGCATGGTCGCTGCGCGCGCCGCCCAACGCACCGACGAGCAGCAGGCGTTTGGCACCCTGTTTCAGCGCGTGCTCGATGGCCAGATGCCCGTCCGTCATGTCCTTGGCCACGGGATGGACCTGGCGCGGCAAGGCTCCGTGCCTTTCCAGCAGCTCGGGCACCGCCGAATCGAAATCACCAATGATCAGCTCCGGCGCCACGCCCAGCGCCTCCGCGTGCGCCAGCCCGGCGTCCGCCGCCACCACGCGCGCACCCGCCATTTGCCCACGCAGCCGCTCGGTGGGATGCACCTCGCCCGCCAGCAGAACTGCCCATGTGTTGTCGCTCATGTCCCGAACATGGACAATTCCCCCGGAAGCATCAATGGACAGAGTTTCCGGCGGCGACGCCGCTCAGTCCTCGAACGGATCCTTCACCAGGATGGTGTCCTCGCGCTCCGGCGAAGTGGACACCAGCGTGATGGGGCATTCGATCAGCTCCTCGATATGGCGGACGTATTTGACCGCCTGCGCCGGCAGATCGTTCCAAGAGCGCGCGCCATGGGTGCTCTCCTTCCAGCCCGGCATGGTCTCGTAGATGGGCTTCACCCGCTCCTGCGCGCCCTGCCCGGCCGGCAGGCGGTCTATGCGCTCGCCGTCCAGCTCGTAGCCGACGCACACCTTGATCTCGTCGAAGCCATCCAGCACGTCGAGCTTGGTCAGCGCGATGCCGTCCATGCCGGACACCTTCACCGCCTGGCGCACCAGCACCGCGTCGAACCAGCCGCAGCGGCGCGGGCGCCCGGTGACGGTACCGAATTCATGCCCGCGCTCGGCAATGGTCTTGCCCGTATCGTCGAACAATTCGGTGGGAAACGGCCCGGCGCCGACGCGGGTGGTGTAGGCCTTGGCGATGCCGAGCACGAATTCCAGCGTCGAGGGGCCGACGCCGGAGCCGGTGGCGGCGTTGCCGGCCACCGTGTTGGAGCTGGTGACGAACGGATAGGTGCCGTGGTCGATGTCGAGATACGTGCCCTGCGCGCCCTCGAACAACAGCCGCTTGCCGGCGCGCTTCTGCGCATCCAGCAGCGCCCAGACGCTGTCCACATAGGGCAGGATGGCCTCGCGGATACCCATCAAATCGTCGATCAGCTTCTGCCCGTCGATCTCGTCCACGCCCAGGCCCCGGCGCAGCGGATTGTGATGTGCCAGCAGACGCTCGATCTTCTTCGGCAATGTTTCCGGATTGGCCAGATCGCCGGCGCGGATGGCGCGGCGGCCCACCTTGTCCTCATACGCCGGCCCGATGCCGCGCCCGGTGGTGCCGATCTTGCCCCTGCCGGCCAGTTGCTCGCGCAGGCCGTCCAGCTCGCGATGCAGCGGCAGGATGAGGGTGGTGTTTTCGGCGATGCGCAGATTGTCGCGGCTGACTGTCACACCCTGCTGGCGGATGCCCTCGATCTCGTCGGCCAGCTTCCACGGATCCATGACCACGCCGTTGCCGATGACGGCGAGTTTGCCGGGCCGCACGATGCCCGACGGCAACAGCGAGAGCTTGTAGGTGACGCCGTCGATGACCAGCGTGTGCCCGGCGTTGGCCCCGCCCTGGAAGCGAATCACCACGTCGGCGCGTTCGGAGAGCCAGTCGACGATCTTGCCCTTTCCCTCGTCGCCCCACTGGGCGCCAACCACCACCACGTTCGTCATGTTCTCGCCACTCCCCCGCGCCGCTTGCGGCGCATGTTCAAGTTTTTGCAACGAAAGGCGCTGAAGGCGATTTTTCGCCTCCAGCGCTTCCTTGCCATTGTTCCACTCGCGCGGCGCCTGTCAAGGCCGCCTGCGACGCTCGCTGCGGTCGAAGAGCCTTGACAGGCGCCAAAGGGGTGGAAAAGCGGTGCGGCGATACGGCCGCACTCGCGCCAGCTCAGAACTCCAGCGCCGACACCCAGTTGACCTGCGGCAGCGCCTTCACCTTTTCCAGCACGGAAGCGGGCACCGGCTCGTCGACCTCGATCAGCGCCACGGCCTCGCCGCCCGGCTTCGTGCGGCCGAGGTTGAAGGCGGCGATATTCACTTTCTCTTCGCCGAGAATGGTGCCCAGCGCGCCGAGGAAGCCCGGCCGGTCCTCGTTGATGACATAGAGCATGTGCGGGCCGAACTCGGCTTCCATGTTGATGCCCTTGGCCTGGATGATACGCGGCTTGCCGTCGGCGAAGACGGTGCCGGCGACGGAGCGTTTCGAATTCTCCGTGGCCACCTCCAGCCGGATGTAACCCTCATACACCCCACGCTGGGTCTGGCGCACCTCGTTGATGGTCATGCCGCGCTCCTTCGCCACCACCGGGGCGGAGACCATGTTGATGTCATCACCCAGCGTCGGACGCAGCAGCCCGGCGAGCAGGGCGGAGGTGAGCGCGCCGATGTTCAGCTCGCCGACGTTGCCGGCGTATTCGATGGTCACGTCCCTTATGGCCGAGCCGATGATCTGTCCGATGAACAGGCCCAGCTTCTCCGCCAGGTCGATGTAGGGCTTCAGCACCGGCGCCTCCTCGGCCGAGATGGAGGGCATGTTGAGCGCATTGGACACCGCGCCGGTGAGCAGATAGTCGGCGATCTGCTCGGCGATCTGCACCGCCACGTTCTCCTGCGCTTCCGAGGTGGATGCACCAAGATGCGGGGTGCAGATGACTTCTTCCAGCTCGAACAGCGGATTCTCGCGCGCCGGCTCTTCCTCGAACACGTCCAGCGCGGCGCCTGCGATGTGGCCGCTCTTGATGGCCTCATACAGATCCGGCTCGACGATGAGGCCGCCGCGGGCGCAGTTGATGACGCGCGCGCCCTTCTTCATCTTCGCCAATGCCTTCGCATCGATGATGTGCTTCGTCTTGTCGGTGAGCGGCGTGTGAAGCGAAAGGAAATCGGCGCGTGTAAGCAGCTCGTCGAAATCCACTTTCTCCACGCCGATCTCGCGCGCACGTTCTTCCGTCAGATACGGGTCGTAGGCGATGACCCGCATGTGCAACCCTTGAGCGCGGTTGGCGACGATGGAACCGATGTTGCCGCAGCCGATCAGCCCCAGCGTCTTGCGATAGACCTCCACGCCCATGAACTTGCTCTTCTCCCACTTGCCGGCCTTCGTCGATTCGTTGGCCTGCGGGATCTTGCGGGCGAGTGCCAGCATCATGGCGATGGAATGTTCCGCCGTGGTCACGGCGTTGCCCAGCGGCGTGTTCATGACGATGATGCCGCGCGCGGTGGCCGCCGGCACGTCGATGTTGTCCACACCGATGCCGGCGCGGCCGATGACCTTGAGATTCTTCGCCGCCTCGATGACCTTGCTCGTCACCTTGGTGGCGGAGCGCACCGCCAGCCCGTCGAACTCGGGAATGCGCACGATCAGCGCTTCCTTGTCCTTGCCCAGTTCCGGCTCGTAGGTCACCTCGATGCCGCGCGCCTCGAGAATTTTCACCGCCGTTTCGGACAGCTTGTCGGAAATGAGAACTTTCGGCGCCATGGGGCTGCCTCCTTCTGGTTTGCCGATGATCCGTGTCGATGAAAGGTATCTTGAAAAGAACTTCGGCGGAGCGCTCCTGATGCTCCGCCGTGTTCGTCGTCCGTGCGTTCAGCCGGTCATTTCCGCCCGCGCCGTGGCGTAGGCCCAGTCGAGCCACGGCAACAGGGCCTCGATGTCGCTCTTCTCCACCGTGCCGCCGCACCAGATGCGGAATCCCGGCGGTGCGGTGCGATAGGCGGAAAGGTCGTAGCCCGCGCCTTCCTCCGCCAGCAGCTCCAGCATCCGCTTCGGCAGGGCCGCGGCCTGCTCCTTCGTCAGGCCCTCCCTGCCCTTCTCCGACAGGCGCATGCACACGGAAGTGTTGGAGCGAATCGCCGGTTCGGAAACGAGGTTTTCCACCCAGTCGGTCTGCGCCTCCCAATCCCAAACGACCTGCGCGTTCTCGTTGGCCTTGGCGATCAGCGCCGGCAGACCGCCCATCTCCTTCGCCCATTTCAGCGCCGCCAGGTGGTCCTCGATGGCCATGAGCGAAACGGTATTGATGGTCTTGCCCTCGAAAATGCCGGAAATCAGCTTGCCGCCCTTGGTCAGGCGGAACAGCTTCGGCATGGGCCAGGGCGGCGTGTAGCTCTCCAGCCGTTCCACCGCGCGCGGCGACAGAATGAGAATGCCGTGCTGCGCCTCGCCGCCCATCACCTTCTGCCAGGAATAGGTGGTGGCGTCGAGCTTGTCGAAGGCCAGCTCCTGCGCGAAGGCGGCGGAGGTGGCGTCGCAGATGGTCAGCCCCTCGCGATCGGCCGGGATCCAGTCGCCGTTCGGCACGCGCGCGCCGGAGGTGGTGCCGTTCCAGGTGAAGACCACGTCGCGGGAGAAGTCCACCGCCGAAAGATCGGGCAGCTCGCCGAAATCGGCGACCATGGCGCGCGCATCCACCTTCAGCTGATCGCAAACATCGGTCACCCAGCCCTTGCCGAAGCTCTCCCAGGCGAGCACGTCCACGCCTCGCGGGCCAAGGAGGTTCCACATCGCCATTTCCACCGCGCCGGTATCCGAGCCGGGCACGATGCCGACGAGGTAGTCATCGGGAACCTGCAAGACCTCGCGGGTCAGCGCCAGCAGTTCCTGGATGCGCGATAACGCTTCCTTGCTGCGATGCGAGCGGCCGAGAAGCGCGTTCTTGAGGAGGGAGAAGTCCCAACCCTTGAATTTTGTGGTGGGGCCGGGGGAGAAACGGGGATTGGCCGGTTTGGTGGCCGGCTTTTCGATGCTGGTCATGTCAATACATCCTTCCAGATGTTCGCCCCTCGTTGGGGAGGGGTGGCCCGCCGCTGCAATAGGACAGGCCGGGTTGCGGGTCAAGCACGGATTGTCGGCAGGGCCGTGAATGTGATGTTCGTTGCGAAATGTCATGCGGTGGCGAGGGATTGTTGCGCCATGCGGACGAACGCGGCCCACTTCAACGGGGACAACGGGCTTGTCAGCCACCGCGACAGGCGCGATATAGCCCCCATGAGCCATTTCGCCGGAAGTCCGCGCAAGCACACACGCCAGGTCGCCGTCGGCGAGATCACCATCGGAGGCGGCGCACCGGTGCGCATCCAGTCCATGACCAACACCGACACCGCCGACGTGGCGGCCACGGTCGATCAGGTCATGGCGCTGGCCGAGGTCGGCTCCGAGCTGGTGCGCGTCACCGTCGACAGGCAGGAGGCGGCGAAAGCCGTGCCGCGCATTCGTGATGAATTGCGCAAGCGCGGCTGCGCGGTGCCGCTGATTGGCGATTTTCACTACATCGGCCACATCCTGCTGCGCGACCACCCGGCCTGCGCCGAGGCGCTGGACAAGTATCGCATCAACCCCGGCAACGTCGGCTTCGGCCAGAAGCAGGATCGCAATTTTTCCGCCATCGTGGACATCGCGCTGAAGCACGGCAAGCCCGTGCGCATCGGCGCCAACTGGGGCTCGCTCGACCAGGCGCTGCTGAACGAGCTGATGGAGGAAAACGCGCGGTTGCCCGAGCCGAAGTCAGCGCGCGAGGTGATGCACCTCGCACTGGTGGAATCGTGCCTGCGCTCGGCTAAGCGGGCGGAAGAACTGGGCATGAAGCCCGAACAGATCGTGCTTTCGGCCAAGGTGTCGGAGGTGCAGGACCTGGTGGCGGTCTATCGGCAACTGGCCGAGCGCTGCGATTACGCCCTTCACCTGGGGCTGACCGAGGCGGGCATGGGCGACGCCGGAGTGATCGCTTCCACCGCCGGGCTGGCCATCCTGCTTCAGGAGGGCATCGGCGACACCATCCGCGTGTCCATCACCCCCGAGCCGGGCGCGCCGCGCACGCGCGAGGTGGAAGTGGCGCAACGGATATTGCAATCGCTTGGGCTGCGCGCCTTCACCCCGGACGTCATCGCCTGTCCGGGCTGCGGGCGCACCACTTCCGTTCGCTTTCAGGAGCTGGCGCGCGACATCTCCCAATGGCTGGCCGAACAGATGCCGCGCTGGCGGCGGCAATATCCGGGCAGTGAATCCTTGCAGGTGGCGGTGATGGGCTGCATCGTCAACGGCCCGGGCGAATCGAAGCACGCCGACGTGGGCATATCATTGCCCGGCACCGGCGAGGCCCCTGCCGCACCCGTGTTCGTGGACGGGCGCAAGGCCGCCACCCTGCGCGGAGAGAACCTCGCCGCACAATTCCGCGATTTCATCGCCGATTACGTCGCCCAACGCTGGGGAGCGAAGCAGGACGGAAGAAACAAGGGATGATGAAACATCCGTGGCGCATGTCCATCGTCGACCTTCCCTCCTAACGCCCTTTTCGCCATTCACCTTTCCTGCCGGCGCCAAGCAGCCCATAGAGGGCCAGCAGCGCAAGGGCGAAGGAGACGACGGCGTTCCAGCCGGCCAGTGACAGCCCGAGGATGCGAACGGGCGCCTCGTCGCAAAGCACCACGCGCTTGCTCAGGTCCGGCAGGGCGAGGCTGAAGTCCGTGCCGCTGGACGAACAGCTGGTGGGGCCGGGCCACCATTTCCACTCGATGCCGGCGTGCCACGCGCCCAGCCCGGCGCTGATGAGCAACAACACCAGCGCCAGCGCCAACCCGGCGCGCAGCAGCCCGGTGTTGCCCTTGGCCGCGAACATGACGAGCGCCAGGCCGACGGGAATGAGCGCATACCACGGTTTGCGCTGCACATAGCACAGCTCGCAGGGTTGGTAGCCCAGCACGTGCTCGAAGAAGAGCGCGCCGAGGATCATGCCGATGGCGGCGGCGAAGATCGCCACCGCGGCCAGTGTCGCCGGATCGCGCAGGTTGATGCCCTGTTGCGTGTTCATGTCGCCTTCCTCTCATGGCCTGACGAGCCGGGCAAGCCCTTTCACGCAAATGTTTCCGGGGCTGTCCGGGTCAGGCCGTCCCACGCCCCCGTCCAAGCCCTTGTTTACACGCTTTGGGGTGATGGTTGCGCGGGTCGGTGGGTGGTTCCTCGTGCATTCTGGCATCAGAAGAAATAGCGCACGGCCATGAAGCCGCCAACCAGCAGAATGCCCAGCCCCAGCGTCACCCACCCGAGGTATTTTTCCAGGATCAGCCGTGCCTGTGGCCCGAACCAGAACAACAGTCCGGCAACCAGGTAGAAACGCAAGGCGCGCGCCGTTACCGAGGCGATGAGAAACGTCGGCAGGTCCAGCCCGGCGACGCCGCTGGCGATGGTGATGACCTTGTAGGGAAAGGGCGTGAGCCCCGCGAAAAGAACGATGAGTGCGCCGTGCTCGTTGTACCAGCCGACGAAAGTGGAAAATTTCTCTTCCAGTCCGTAAAAGGAAAGAATGGCCTGGCCGATCGAATCATAGAGCAGCCAGCCGATGAGGTAACCGGCCAGGCCGCCGAGCACCGAGGCGATGGTCGCCACCAGGGCGTAGCGGAAAGCCTTCTCGCGGCACGCCAGGCCCATGGGGATGAGCAGGGCGTCGGGGGGAAGCGGAAAGACGGAGCTTTCCAGGAACGACACGATGGCCAGCGCCCACCCGGCATGGCGGTGCGCGGCCAAGTCCATCAGCCATTCATAGATCACGCGAATCATGACCTCAACAGCCATACCGCCGAACCGGACGCAGACGCAAACTCGGCGAAGGGAAATGACCGCCGGCGTCCGCGCCGACGATCGCCACGAAGATGTCCGCGCGGCGCGCGCGGTGTTGCTGGAAACGGCCGACAAGCGAAAGCCTCCGGGGCTTGCCCCGCTGCTGCTACAAACGCCGGATGGCTTTTCGCTGCGGTGCGCCGCGGCGCGGCCCGAGGGGTTTCCGCGCGGCACGGTGGTGCTCCTCACCGGGCGCGGAGACTACATCGAACGCCACTATGAAACCCTTTGCGAACTGCTGGCGCGGGGTTTCGCCGTGGCCATTTTCGACTGGCGCGGACAGGGCCTATCGCAACGGCTGTTGAAAAACCGGCTGAAGGGGCACATCCGCGACTTCGCCGAATACGAAACCGACCTGGAAACCGTCATGCGCCATCTGGTGCTGCCCGACCTGCCGCCGCCTTACATCGCGCTGGCCATTTCCATGGGCGGTCACGTGCTGCTGCGGGCGAGCTGGAGGCACGTGTGGTTCGATCGCGGGATGCTTGTCTCGCCGCTGGTGGATTTTCCACCGCACCCGTGGGAGCGTTGGCTGAAGCCGCTGGTCACGCTGGCTTCGCACGTGGGCCTGTCGCGCGCCTTCTTTCCGCTGATGCCTCGGCGCCTGATACGGCCGGAGGACTTCGCGCACAACGCGTTAACCTCCGATCCCAGGCGCTTTCTGCGCGAGGCGCGCTTTCTGCAACGGTTCCCGGAGGTGGGCGTGGCCATGGCGCCCACCATCGGCTGGATGCACGCGGCGCTGAAATCCATCCGCGCGCTGCGGCGCACGGTGGCCGAAGGTGGCGAGCCGCGCTGGCCCATGCTGGCGCTGGCCGCCGCGCGCGACAGGCTGGTGAACCCCGAGGCACTGCGCGACCTGGCGCGCGAGGTGGGCAACGTCAAGGCCACCTTCCTGCACCAGGCGCGCCATGACATCACCATGGAGCGCGATGAGATCCGCGCCCTTTTCTGGGCCGCCTTCGACAGCTTCGTGCGGGAGGATGCATGAGGGAGGGATGGTGCCGGTGGACGGACTTGAACCGCCGACCCACGCATTACGAATGCGTTGCTCTACCAGCTGAGCTACACCGGCCCACGAAATGATCGTTCACGCGCGCCCCGCTCCCGACGATTTTGTGGGAATCGGGACCGCGAACAAGGCACAGATACGCGCAAGCCACCCGTTTTGCAAGCCCCTCCCGGCCCCATGAGCCGGGAGGATCATCATGTCGAAAGGAAACGGCCCCGCCGGCATGGTTGCCGCCGGGGCCCCTTGCGCATTGCGCGAGGAAGAAACGGCCGGAATGGCCTACTTCTTCCCGTATTCGCTGTAGTAGATGGGCTTGTGCCAGTAGTAGACGACGTAGCCAGGCAGGTTCACGTCACCCTTCTCGTTGAAGGACAGCTCGCCCAGCACGGTCTTGAACGTGCCCTTGTGCAAGGCTTCGGTCACCTTCGCCGGGTCGGTGGTGCCGGCCTGTTCGGCAGCCTGCTTCCATGCCTGAACGGCGGCGTAGGTGTACAGCACATAACCCTCCGGATCGATGCCGGCGGCCTCGAACTTCTTCACCACCTCGGCGGCGGCCGGATTCTTGCGCGGATCGGGCGAGAAGGTCATCATCGTACCAATGCCGGCAGGACCGGTGATGTTCCAGAATTCCTGCGTTACCAGCGCGTCGCCAGAGAACAGGCGCGTCTTCATGCCCTGCTCGCGCATCTGGCGCACGATGAGACCGGCCTCGGTGTGGTAACCGCCCAGATACAACAGGTCGATCTTGTTCTGCTTCAGCTTGGACACCAACGCCGAGTAGTCCTTTTCGCCGGCGGTGTAGGCGCCATACATGACCTCCTTCTTGCCCAGCTCGTGGTAACGCTTGCGCATTTCGTCGGCCAGGCCCTTGCCGTAGGCCGTCTTGTCATGGAAGATGGCCACGCGCGCGTTGGGGAACTCCTTGGCGATGAACTCGGCCGCGGTCTTGCCCTGCTGGTCGTCACGGCCACAGACGCGGAAGACGTTCGGGCCACCCTCGTCGGTCAGCTTCGGGTTGGTGGAGGCCGGCGAGATCATCACCACGCCTTCCTCCTCGTAGACCTTCGAGGCCGGAATGGACGAACCGGAACAGAAGTGACCGGCCATGAACACGATGCCGTCACCCACCGCCTTGTTGGCCACGGCCACGGCCTGTTTCGGGTCGCAAGCGTCGTCGTAGACCTTGCCCTCGATCTTCTTGCCGAGCACGCCGCCGGCGGCGTTGATGTCCTTCACCGCCATTTCGAAGCCGGCCTTCATCTGCGCGCCGAAGCTCGCATACTGGCCGGTCATCGGGCCGGCGGTGCCGATCTTGACCGTGTCTTCGGCCTGGGCCACGCCCATGAGGCCGAAGGCCGCCACGGCGGCCGCCATCAGGAATTTCTTCATGTCTCAACCTCCCTCAAGGTTCATGTTGTTTCCGCGGGCGGCGCCTGAGGATGCGGCCGCGCGCGGGCCCCGCTTCGGGTGTGCAGTGGCGCGCGCCCGCGCCCTTGGGGCGCGGGCTGCGAAATACAGTAGTTTGTGCGCGCGCCGCTGGCAAGGGGCTGGTGCCGTGCGGGCCATGACGTCGTGGTGCGGTGGTTGCCGGTGCGGACGGGGCGCGGTATCCAGAACCGGAGATGTTGCCAACGCCGGCGGATGCCCCCATCTGCCTGGCAGGACGAGCTGCGGCGGTGGCGCCGACCGGGCAGGGAGAACGGACACATGCGCGTGGGAGACACACATTACCGCTCCATCTGGTTCGACGAGGATGCACGGGAGGTACGCATCATCGACCAGCGCTGGCTGCCACACGAATTCCGCGTGGTGGCCCTGCGCGCGCGCGATGACTTCACCACCGCCATCCGCGACATGTGGGTGCGCGGCGCGCCGCTCATCGGCGCCACCGCCGCCTGGGGCATGGCCATGGACATGCGCGCCGATGCATCGGACGCCAACCTGGAGCGTGCGGCGCGGGAACTGCTGGCCACCCGGCCGACGGCGGTGAACCTGCGCTGGGCGATTGAGCGCATGGTGAACCTGCTGCGTCCCCTGCCGCCGGCGCGACGCTGGACCGCGGCGAAGGCCGAGGCTCAGGTGATCTGCGACGAAGACGTGGCCATCAACGAGGCCATCGGCGAGAATGGATTGCAGCTGATCGAGGCCGTCGCCGCGAACAAGCCCGCCGGAGAGCCGGTGAACATCCTTACCCATTGCAACGCCGGCTGGCTGGCCACGGTGGACTGGGGCACGGCCACCGCGCCCATCTACAAGGCGCACGAAAAGGGCATTCCCGTCCATGTCTGGGTGGACGAGACGCGGCCGCGCAACCAGGGGGCGCACCTGACCGCCTGGGAAATGGCCGCGCACGGCATCCCCCACCATCTCGTCGTCGACAACGCCGGCGGCCACCTGATGCAGCGCGGCGAGGTGGACATGGTCATCGTCGGCACCGACCGCACCACGGCCTGTGGCGACGTGGCCAACAAGATCGGCACCTATCTCAAGGCGCTGGCGGCGCATGACAACGACGTGCCGTTCTACGTTGCCCTGCCCTCGCCGACCATCGACTGGACACTCTGCGACGGACGCGACATTCCCATCGAGGAACGCGGCGAGGACGAGGTGCGCGAGGTTTGGGGACGGATGAAGGACGGCGCCATCACGCGGGTGACCATCTGCCCGGACGAAACGCCGGCGGCCAACCCGGCCTTCGACGTGACGCCGGCGAAATACGTGACCGGGCTTATTACCGAGCGTGGCGTGTGCGCGGCCAGCGGGGAAGGGCTGCGCGAGCTGTTTCCGGAACGGGCGGAATGAGCGCGGCGAGCGAAGGGAATACGGATAAGGGCGAGGAAGAGAAGAGGAGGAAACGGGCCATGACCGAATTCGTTTTGGAAAGCAAGGCGCGCCATGCCGTGTGCAAGGCCATGCGCGAACTCAAGCGGCTGGGGCTGAACCGTGGCGCGGAGGGCAATGTTTCGGTGCGTTTCCGCGAGGGCTTCCTCATTTCGCCTTCCGGCGTGGTGGCTGAGGACCTCTCGCCCGACCAGGTGGTGTTCATGCACATGGACGGCACCCATTCGGGCGCCTGGAAGCCCTCAAGCGAGTGGCGGATGCACCGCGACATCTATCGCCAGCACGAGGAGGCGGAGGCGGTGGTGCACACCCATTCCGATCACGTCATCGCCCTGTCCTGCCTGCGCCAGCCAATTCCGCCATTTCACTACATGGTGGCGGTGGCCGGCGGCGACATCATCGACTGCGCGCCCTACGCCACCTTTGGCACCGAAGAATTGTCGCAGCACATGCTCAAGGCCCTTGGCCCGCGCAAGGCGGCAATGCTGGCCAACCACGGGCTCATCTGCTACGGCCAGTCGCTGGAACGCGCGGTGCTGATGGCGCAGCAGATCGAGGCGCTGGCGAAACAGTATCTGCTGGCCAGGAGCACCGGCGAGGAGCCGAAGCGCCTGACGGAAGCGGAAATGGCCGAGGTGCTGAAAAAGTTCTCCGGCTATGGCCAGCAGGCGGCGGACTGATCCCGATTGATCTTATACCAACCTGCATAAAGAACCACGCAGAAGCCCCGCGCCCCCGCTTGGGCCCCAAATCATGAACAACAAGGACTTGGGTGGGGGCGCGGGACAGTTTAACCGGTCAGACATTACGCATTGTGGTATAAAGGCCGACCGGCGCGTCCCCTCCCGCGACTCCGCTCCGCCCGGCCGGCCCATTGTCGTCGGCGCCCCAGGGCTTTAAGGGGTGCGGGATGGCGTGCGCCGGCACGCCCTGAGGCACGTCGGGATCACAGCATTTCCGGCAGCACGCGGTCGGGCGGGGTGTGGCCGTCGAGGAAGGCGCGAATGTTGACGATGACCTTCTCGCCCATTTCGCGGC
>JALVRJ010000261.1 GCA_027031305.1 Hyphomicrobiales bacterium
TGTGTGAGGGTGTTGAAGACATGGTGTCGGGCGATGTGTCCGCCGGCGTGCAGGATCATGGTCAATATGGGAACCTGCGGGAATTTGGGTGCGCCGCCGATGCCTCCCTTGTGCGGGTCGAACATCTGGACCAGGGCGTTGGCAACGCGCGTGGGCAGATCGGCGGGGATGTCGCGTTTTTCCTGTCCGGGAAGGGAAGAGGCCCGAGTGCCGAGAGACTTGCCCAGGGCATTATTCAGCGCCGTGGCGCTGTGCAACACGCGGTCGCGTTCCTGGCGCCAGAGGCGGGCGATTTCCAGAAGGACCTGCCTGAATCCCGGCTTTCCGTAGCGTGGCTCTGGCGGAAAGTAGGTCCCGCCCCAGAAAGGGGCGCCGTCTGGGGTGAGAAACATGGTCAGGGGCCAGCCGCCCTGTTCTCCCATGGCTTGCAGAGCGCTCATGTAGAGCTTGTCGATGTCGGGGCGTTCCTCCCTGTCCAGCTTCACGCACACGAAGTGTTCGTTCATGATGCGGGCGATGTCGGGGTTCTCGAAGGATTCGTGGGCCATGACATGGCACCAGTGGCAGGCGGCGTAACCGGAGGAAAGCAGGATGGGTCTGTCCAGTTCCCGTGCCAGGCGCAGGGCTTCTTCGCCCCAGGGCAACCAGTGCACGGGATTGTCCTTGTGTTGCAGCAGGTAGGGGCTGGTTTCACTGGCCAGTCGGTTGCCTATGTTCGTCGTCATGGAAGCTCCGTTGACCTGTTCAAGGGCGCTGCTTCATTCACCCGAGAGCATGGCCCCTTATGCTGCCGGGACAAAGGGAATTGTCGGGTCTTTCTGTTGGGTGGATTTTGATGGGCTGCTTGTATGAAACGGGCATGACGACTATCACCGGATCATGATGAATCAGCGCGACATCGACACCATTTTCGCCCTGTCGTCGGGCGCCGGGGTGGCGGCTGTGGCCGTGGTGCGGCTCAGCGGGCCGGCCACGGCCGATATCCTGTGCAGACTGACGGGAAGGCCGTTGCCACCAGCGCGCAAACTGGTGCTGCGCACGCTGCGCGATCCGGCCGAGGGGTCTATCATCGATGAAGCGCTGGTGACCTGGCTGCCGGGGCCGGGCACCTTCAGCGGCGAGGACATGGCCGAGTTGCACGTGCACGGCAGCCGGGCGGTCGTTGACTGTTTGCTGGGCGTGCTCTCCGGATTGGATGGCGCGCGACCGGCGGAGGCAGGCGAGTTCACTCGGCGTGCACTGCTCAATGGCCGGCTCGACCTGGTGCAGGTGGAGGCTTTGGCCGATCTTCTGCGAGCGGAAACGCGCGTGCAACACAAGCTGGCCCTAAGCGGGCTGGCGGGGGAAGGATCGCGGCGCGTTGAAAGCTGGCGGCGGCAGGTAACAGAGCTTCTGGCGTTGCTGGAGGCGGCCATTGATTTCGTCGAGGAGGAAGACGTGGCCGAGCGCGCCCTGACGGACGTGCCGCGCAGGGTGGCGGCGCTGGTCGATGAGTTCGAAGGCGTGGCGCGGGCGGCAAGACCGGCGGAACGGATGCGCGAGGGCGTGCGCGTGGTCATCGCTGGTCCGCCCAACGTGGGGAAATCATCGTTATTGAACTGGCTGGCGGGGCGGCCGGTGGCCATTGTCAGCGACAGCCCAGGGACGACGCGGGACGTGTTGGAGGTGCGGCTTGACCTTGACGGCATGGCGGTGACGGTGTTCGACACGGCGGGACTGCGGGGCCGAACAGCCGACGAAATCGAGCGCGTGGGCATGGCGCGGGCGCAAGAGGCGTTGACGGAAGCGGACGTGGTGTTGTGGCTTCATGCGCCGGATGTTCGAGAGGCGGATGTGGACGCGCAAGGCCGGGTTCCGGACGGGCCAGCGGTTCTGCACTTGCTGAACAAGGCCGACCTTCTCGATTCGATTCCGCAACGATATCCCGATGAAGCAGGCTTTGATGCGATCATTTCGGTGAAGACAGAGGCCGGTCTGGACAAGATGCTGGGGCGATTGCGCACTCTTGTTGGCGAACGTTTCGGCGGGGCGGAATCAGCCCTGTTCGCGCGGGCACGCCAGAGGCGAAAAATCGAGGCGGCGGCGAAAGAATTGCGCCTCCTTGCCGAGCGGCCTGATCTGCCGCTGGAGGTGCGGGCGGAGTTGGCGCGCGCCGCCTTGCGCCATCTCGATGAACTGATTGGTCGGGTGGACGTGGAGGATCTGCTGGATCATATCTTCGCCGAATTCTGTATCGGCAAGTGATGAACGTGGCGGACTGTTTCCGCTGCTGTTTCACGTGAAACGCGTGAGTCAACATCCAATAGGCAATTTTACACAGAAAAAGATCTCTTGTGGACAACCGGTGGAAGGATGTGAATGGCCGTCATGAGGGACAGCGCGGCGACATATGACGTGGTGGTGGTGGGAGGCGGTCACGCCGGCTGCGAGGCGGCGGCGGCGGCGGCGCGCATGGGGGCACGCACGGCGCTGGTGACGCAGCGCCCGGAACGCATTGGCGAGATGTCGTGCAACCCGGCCATTGGCGGCGTTGGCAAGGGGCACCTCGTGCGCGAGGTCGACGCGCTGGATGGTCTGATGGGTCGGGTGGCGGACACGGCGGCGATTCATTACCGCCTGCTGAATCGTTCGCGAGGGCCGGCCGTGCATGGGCCGCGGGCGCAGATGGACCGCGCGCTGTATCGGCGGCACATGCAGGCGGCGCTGCGGGCGCAGGAAAACCTCGTGGTGATCGCCGGCGAAGTGGTTGGCATTCGAGTGGAACACGGGTGCGTGCGGGCGGTGGCGCTAGCCGACGGCGCGGCGCTGGCCTGCCAGGCGGTGGTGTTGACCACCGGCACCTTTCTGAACGGGCTCATTCATCTGGGGGAAAAAAGCTGGCCAGCGGGGCGCATGGGCGACGCGCCGGCGCGGGCGCTGGCGGAAAGCCTGCGGCGGACGAACCTGCGCATGGGAAGGCTGAAGACCGGAACGCCGCCAAGGCTGGATCGCAAGACCATCTCCTTCGATCGGCTGACGCCGCAACCTGGCGACGAGGAACCGGTGTTCCTGTCGTTCCTGACGCGGCGTTTGCGCAATCCGCAAGTGCTATGTCACATCACCCAGACCAATACGGAGACCCATGACATCATCCGCGCCAATCTGCACCGCTCGGCCATGTATTCGGGTCGCATCGCCAGCACCGGACCGCGTTATTGTCCGTCCATCGAGGACAAGGTGGTGCGCTTCGCCGAGCGGCCGGCGCATCAGATATTTCTCGAGCCGGAAGGGCTGGATGACGACACCATCTATCCGAACGGTATCTCCACCTCGCTGCCGGCGGGGGTGCAGGAAGCCCTGGTGCACACCATCAGGGGACTGGAAAGGGCGCGCATCACGCAGCCCGGTTATGCCATCGAATATGATTACGTGGATCCACGCGAGCTGTCGCCGACGCTGATGCTGGAAAAATGCGAAGGACTGTTCCTCGCAGGGCAGATCAATGGCACCACGGGCTACGAGGAGGCGGCGGCCCAGGGCATCCTGGCGGGCATCAACGCCGCCCTGCTGGCTGCTGGCGCGGAGCCCGTTACCATCTCGCGCACGCAGGCCTACATCGGGGTGTTGGTGGATGACCTGGTGACAAAAGGAGTGAGCGAGCCATACAGGATGTTCACCTCGCGGGCCGAATACCGGTTGATGCTGCGGGCGGACAATGCCGACGAGCGGCTTACCGACCTGGGCGTGTCGCTGGGCGTGGTGGGGCCGGAGCGCGCCGAGGCGTGGCGGCGCAAGAAAAGCGAAATCGCGGCCTTGATGGATTTCGCCCGCAGCCATGATCTGTCGCCGCAGGAAGCGCGTGGCCATGGATTGAGGGTAAACATGGACGGCCGGCGGCGGAACGTGATGGATCTGCTTTCTTTGCCGGAGGTAACTCTTGATGACCTGAAAGGCATCTGGCCCCGGCTGGGCATGTTTTCACGTGAATCATTGCAGCGGCTGGAAGTGGCGGCCACCTATGCCGGTTATCTCGAGCGGCAGGAGCGGGACGCGGCGCTCATTCGCCGCGAGGAAAGTTTGCGCATTCCCGCAGACCTGGCGCTGGAGGATATTCCGGGCCTGTCGAACGAAATCCGCGACAAGCTGCGGCGGTTGCGGCCCGGCAACATCGCGCAGGCGGCGCGTATCGACGGCATGACGCCCGCGGCGCTGGCCATTCTCGTCTGTGCCATCCGTGCTCGCGAGAGGCGGAGAGAGGAGAAAAACGATATCCCCGCGAAGTGAATTTCCTAGGGGCTGTCCTAGATAAATTACTCAGTACCGTTTTATATCGTTGAAATCATAATGATTTCCCAATCTTCCGATAGCATGATTTTTAAGGGCCAAGAGAAGCGCCAATGGCGATTTTTCGCCATTGGCGCTTCTTTGCCATTTTTTTCGCAACTCATTGAATGTCAAGCATGATACCGCT
>JALVRJ010000262.1 GCA_027031305.1 Hyphomicrobiales bacterium
CGCCACGGATGCGGGCAGGGCGGCCAGGACCTCGTCCAGCATCTGCGGCTTCACCGCCACCACCAGCACCGCCGGCCTCACCGCCGACAGGTCGGGGTTCAGGCGGATTCCGTTTTCATCCACGAGCTTGCGCGTCTCCTCCGAGGGGGCCGGGTCGAGCACCACCACCTGCCCGGGGTTCAATCCCGCGCCCAGCCATCCCTTCAGCATGGCCGTGCCCATGCGCCCCGCGCCCAGCAGGATCAGCTCGCCCTCGAAGGGCGGAATGGTCTCCGTCCGCATCATGCGTTCCCTCCTCGCCGGAATTCCTCGCCAGCCACCTGTTAAGCATGGGCGCCCCGGCGGCGGCAAGCCATCCCCTTGCGCCGGCGCCCCGGCGGTGGCATTGAAAACCCCGACACGCAAACGCTCACAGGGGCGGGAATCATGGACGCACCGGTCATCGAGATCATCGACACGCGCGAACCCGACGAGAAGAACTTCATCGAGGGCGCCACCGGCCCGTGGGAGGTCGTCATCGGCATGGAAGTCCACGCCCAGGTGCTTTCCAACGCCAAGCTCTTTTCCGGCGCTTCCGCCGCGTTCGGGGCCGAGCCCAATACCCACGTCTCACTGGTCGACGCCGCCATGCCGGGCATGTTGCCGGTCATCAACGAGTTCTGCGTCGAGCAGGCGGTGCGCACCGGGCTGGGGCTGAACGCGAAGATCAATCTCACTTCCGTGTTCGACCGCAAGAACTATTTCTACCCCGACCTGCCGCCGGGCTATCAGATCTCGCAATACAAGCAGCCCATTGTCGGCGAGGGCACCATCTACATCGAGGTCGACGGCGAGGAAATCGCGGTGGGCATCGAACGCCTGCATCTGGAGCAGGACGCCGGCAAGTCCATCCACGACCAGCATCCGGACTATTCCTACGTCGACCTCAACCGCGCCGGCGTGGCCCTGATGGAGATCGTCTCCAAGCCCGACATGCGCTCGGCGGAAGAGGCGAAGGCCTTTGTTTCCAAGCTGCGCACCATCCTGCGCTACCTTGGCACTTGCGACGGCAACATGGAGCAGGGGTCCTTGCGCGCCGACATCAACGTCTCCGTGCGCCGCCCCGGCGGCCCCTTCGGCACCCGCTGCGAGATCAAGAACGTCAATTCCATCCGCTTCATCGGCCAGGCCATCGACTACGAGGCGCAGCGGCAGATCGACATCCTGGAAGAGGGCGGCACCATCGACCAGGAAACCCGCCTCTTCGACCCGAAGAAGGGCGAGACACGCTCCATGCGCTCCAAGGAAGAGGCCCACGACTACCGCTACTTCCCGGACCCCGACTTGCTGCCGCTGGAGCTGGAGGAGGAATGGGTGGAGCAGATCCGCGCCACCCTGCCCGAACTGCCCGACGCCAAGCGCAAACGTTTCATCACGGAATATGGTCTGACGCCCTACGACGCCTCGGTGCTGGTCGCCGACAAGGCCGCGGCCGACTACTTCGAACGGGTGGCGAAGGGCCGCGACGGCAAGGCGGCGGCCAACTGGGTCATCAACGAGCTGTTCGGCCGCCTGCGCAAGGAGGGCCTGTCCATCGAGCAAAGCCCTGTGAGCGCCGAACAATTGGGCAAGATCATCGACCTGATCAAGAAAGGCGACATTTCCGGCAGGACGGCCAAGGAGTTGTTCGACATCGTATGGACGGAGGGCGGCGATCCGGAAAGGATCGTGGAAGAGCGCGGCATGAAGCAGGTGACCGATCTTTCCGCCATCGAGAAGGTGGTGGACGAGGTCATCGCCGCCAACCCGGACAAGGCGGAACAGGCGAAGGCCAAGCCCAACGTTGCCGGCTGGTTCGTCGGCCAGGTCATGAAGGCCACGCAAGGCAAGGCCAACCCGAAGGCTGTGAACGAGCTGGTGCGCAGGAAGTTGGGCATCGAGTAGGCGTTCAAGCCTTGCTCGGCCCGGCCCCTCGGCCATCACCGCGCTCCATGCGAGCATCGCGGGAATGCGTTTCGGCCACCGGAAAGTATCCCTCGAGGTTGCCGCGCCCCCTGGAATTCCCACGGTGGATGGGCCACATGCCATGGCATCGGGCAAGACACGCCCCGGCGGGGACGGAATGCCTCGCCGGGGCCGAACATCAAGCGAGGGAACCGCGACCATGGACAAGATCACGCTGCAAGACACCTATCCGGTGTTTTTCCTTGAAGTGAAGAAGGATGAAACCACTTTCGCCAACGTCGACGAGATCATCGATTTCATCCGCGCCAGGGCGGAGGAACACCCCAAGGTGACCTACATCGCCACCTTCGACCACTACGCCCATACCACCGACATCGGCGGTGAAATCGCTCCCGACATCAAGGACGCCAAGGAGGCCGTGTTCTGCTTCGGCGTCAAGCTCCCCGATCCGAAAATGCTGGCAGTGCGCCCGCGCGCCATCGGCGTCGCGGAAACGGACGACGCCTTTGTGCTCAGCTTCATGGAGGCGCCCATGCCCGTAGCCAACGACGCCATGACCGAGTGGTGCCAGGCGGTGCGGAACAGGTAATTCCAGATTGCGCGAAGGCTGACCGGTAAAACCGTCCCGCGCCCCACCCAAGCTCTTGATTTTTCATGATTTGGGGGCCCAAGTGGGGACGCGGGGCTTCTGCGTGGTTCTTTGTGCATTCTGGTATAACTTCCCCGGCCTGGCCCAAAACGGCCACACGGTCACGCGAAAGACGGCGCGGCCCCTCGCGGTTGCCGCGCCTTCCTCGTTGCTTCGCAAGGGCAGGGGAGAAAAATCAGGGGAGCAACAGGGCCAGCACCCCGGGCTCGATCTCGCCGGTAGGTGGCATGTTGTTGGCCTTCTGGAACTTGGCGATGGCGGTGCGTGTTGCCGGCCCCAGCCGCCCGTCGATGGGTCCGGGGTCGTATCCCATGCGCGCCAGTTTGCGCTGCACCTGGGCGATCAATGGCGAACGGACATCCGTCCGCGCCCGCCCCAGCGAGGCCGTGCGCCGCACCTTCGGCATCGTTGCCCGCGCCGCGCGGCGCGGCTCCTCCACCCGCACGCGCACGTGGGTGCGCGCCAGCGGCAGGGTGCGCGGTCTTGTCTTGCCGGTGCTTCTCTGCATGTCGCGGGTGGAAATGATCAACCCGTTGCCGGCGCCATCGTTGCGCGGCTGCAAGAACGTCGTGTTGACGAATATGGCGCTGGAAAACAGGGCGATGAGCACCGCGCCGCCCCAATAGGCTATCTGTTCTCGGTGGTTCATGACATGGTCCGTGACAAATCGAATGAACTCCACTCCCCCGGAACACGCATTCAACCGCGTGCCTGGGCGTATGCTAGGCCCACATGGTTAAGCATTTCTGAAGATGCACGGCACCCGCCCGTCCACAATCTCGCCCGCCGCCGCTTGCCAGTGCGCAAGCGGTGGAGTAGGGCAGGAACCATCATTGCGCGCCACCAGGCGCGCGTTCGGATCAAGGGAAGAACGGCGGACGGACATCATGGTGGAAGCGCACGAAGAAATCCTCGTCATCGACTTCGGCTCGCAGGTGACGCAGCTCATCGCGCGGCGCATCCGCGAGGCCGGCGTCTACTGCGAAATCGTGCCCTTCCAGTCAGCGGAGGCGGCGCTGGACAGGCCGGGGCTGAAGGGCGTCGTGCTCTCCGGCGGCCCGGCCTCCGTCACCTGGCGGGAAAGCCCCCGTGCCCCTGAGCGCGTGTTCGAGATGGGCCTGCCGGTGCTCGGCATCTGTTATGGCCAGCAGACCATGGTCGCCCAGCTCGGCGGCGAGGTGGAAACCTCCGAGCATCAGGAATTCGGCCGCGCCTTTCTGGAGGTGGTGAAGGACTGCTCGCTGTTCGAGGGCGCATGGAAGGCCGGCGAGAAGCATCAGGTGTGGATGAGCCACGGCGACCGCGTGGTGCGGCTGCCCGAGGGTTTCGAGGTGGTGGGTGTCTCCGAGGGCGCGCCCTATGCCGCCATCGCCGACGAGGCCCGCAACTTCTATGGCGTGCAGTTCCATCCGGAGGTGGTGCACACGCCAGACGGCCACAAGTTGCTGCGCAACTTCGCGCTCAACATCTGCGGCTGCCGTGGCGACTGGAGCATGGCCTCCTTCCGCGAGGAGGCCATCGCCAAAATCCGCCGGCAGGTGGGGGACGCGAAGGTCATCTGCGGCCTTTCCGGCGGCGTCGATTCCTCCGTCACCGCCGTGCTGCTGCACGAGGCCATCGGCGACCAACTCCAGTGCGTGTTCGTGGACACCGGCCTGTTGCGCCTGGGCGAGGCGGAAGAGGTGGTCTCGCTGTTTCGCGACCATTACAACATCCCGCTCATCGCCGTGGATGCCTCGGACGAATTCATCGGCAAGCTGGAAGGCGTCAGCGACCCGGAGCGCAAGCGCAAGATCATCGGCGCCACCTTCATCGACGTGTTCGAGCGCGAAGCGAAAAAGATCGGCGGTGCCGAG
>JALVRJ010000263.1:0-932 GCA_027031305.1 Hyphomicrobiales bacterium
AGATACGCGAGCGCACACAGCGGCCCGGCTCTCTCCGTGACCACTCATGGACGTTTCCTCCCCAGCACCACCAGCAGGTCGAAGGCGCCGGGCCGCTGTGTGCGCTCGCGTATCTCGGCCAGCACCGCCGCCAGCCGCCGCCGTTCTTCTTCCAGCGCCGCGTTCAGGATGGCGGCGATTTCCGCCCTCGCCTTGCGCCCGCGTGCGCGCGCGCGCGATTCCAGCAGACGCCGCGCCTGGGGCGGCAACTTCGCCACGTCAACACCTTGCGCCAAAACATCCTCCTCCAACGTCGACGCACCACCGCGTATCGACTTGGCGGAGGAGGAGACGCCCGCCGGCGTCCGCCTCGTCGTGCCCTCGGCGGGAAGAGTGCGCGCGGACATCGCCTCGGGGGCGGGCCTGGCCACCGGCTCGCCGCGCACCCGCACGAAGGTCACCCGTCTCCCGCCCAGGTCCACCCCACGCGTTTCCCACCCGGCATCCTTCCAGCCGCGAATCTGCGACTGACCGGAGGCCGAATTGGCCCACCACGAAGGGTATTTGTAGGCCGATCCTGGAAGCGAAAAACCAAGGATTTCCTCGATCTGTCCAAACGATAATGTAACGCTGTTCTCCTCCCGTTCCCGCAGGAAACGGGTCAGCGGCGCATACTTGCCCATGATCCTGTCCCCCATACCCGTTGACGTCCTATAAAACATGCAAGGCATCGCCCGCACAACCTTGCATGGAGAAATTCAGGCCATGTCCATCCCACCGGCGCTGTCAGGCCTGTTGCGCGCCTCATTGCCAACATCGCCAATCCTCGTCGGGCAAGACGAAGCGAAACGCTTGCCACCCGCTCCGGGCACATACGTGCTGCTGCTGCGGCTGAAGGCTCCACTTGCCCTGAGCGGCCGTTTCGCGGAAAGAGCCCTCGCACCCGGCTGGTA
>JALVRJ010000263.1:942-12970 GCA_027031305.1 Hyphomicrobiales bacterium
ATGCTGGGCCCAGGCCTTTCCGGACGGACCGGAAACCAGGGCCATCACAGCCCAATCATTGACCGAATGCGCGCTGGCGCGACGCCTGCTGGCCACCGGAAAGTTCGATCATCCCCTGCCCGGCTTTGGCAGCTCCGACTGCAAGATTTGCGAAAGCCACCTGCTGATGTGGCGGCCCCCGCGGTCAAGCCCATGAACAAGGCCACTCCCCCGCCCAACCACCTGCCCCCATGATATCGGGTGGTTGGGTGGGGGAGTGGGCTGGTGCCGCCGCACTTCCGTGCAAAAACAAGGCCCACTCCCCGAGGCTTGTTCGTCATCCCGGCGAAAGTCGGGGGCTCATACCGGCTTGCACAAAGGCTGACCGGTGCAAACCGCCCCGCGCCCCCGCTCAAGCCCTTGTTTTTCATGATTTGGGGGTTGGGCGGGGGCGCGGGGCTTCTGCGTGGTTCTTTATGCACTCTGGTATAAGCTGACGCAAAAGCTGCAAACCACCACCTTAGATCCCTCCCTCGGCTTGACCTCGCCCGCGCCTTCATGCACTTCCCCCCTAGCGAAACGTTCAGACGCGGGGAGACGAGACCATGGACAAGCAGGCGGTGCTGGGCATCATCGGCGGATCGGGGCTGTATGGCCTGGAGCTGGAAAACGCCGAGTGGCGCCGGGTGGAAAGCCCCTGGGGCGAGCCCTCGGACGACTTCCTGGTCGGGGAATGCGACGGTCTGAAGGTGGTCTTCCTGCCGCGCCACGGTCGTGGCCACCGCATTTCGCCTTCCGACATAAACTACCGCGCCAACATCGACGCCATGAAGCGCCTCGGCGTCACCGACCTCGTCTCCCTTTCCGCCTGCGGCTCCTTCCGCGAGGAGCTTTCGCCGGGCACTTTCGTGCTGGTCGACCAGTTCATCGACCGCACGCGTAACCGCGCGTCGAGCTTCTTCGGCAAGGGCTGCGTGGCGCACGTGAGCATGGCCCAGCCTGTTTCCACTGCCCTCGTTGACCGTATCGAGGCCGCCTGCAGGGCGGAGAACCTGAAATATCATCGCGGCGGCACCTATCTCGCCATGGAGGGCCCGCAATTCTCCACCCTGGCCGAATCGCACCTCTATCGTTCCTGGCGCTGTGATGTCATTGGCATGACCAACATGCCCGAGGCCAAGCTCGCCCGCGAGGCCGAGATCAAGTATGCCACCGTCGCCATGGTCACGGACTATGACAGCTGGCACGAGGAACACGGCGAGGTGGACATCACCGCCATCATCGAGGTCATGAAGGCCAACACCGGCAACGCCGCGAAGCTGGTCAACCGCCTGATCCGGGACTTTCCACGCCGATTCGAACCATGCCCCACCGGCGCCCACGTGGCGCTGGAACACGCCATCATCACCGCGCCGGAAGCGCGCGACCCGGAACTGTGCAAAAAGCTCGATGCCGTGGCCGGCCGCGTGCTCGGCATTGCCTGACCAGCCACGCGGGAGCGTTCTTGACCTCCATGGCCTCGATAGTGGTAAAATGCTCCCCCGGCGCGGAAGGTGGTCCTGCACGCGCCTTTATCCCAAGGCAGGGGAGCATCATCATGTCCCGTCTCACCCGATCATCGCTGCTGGCGGCGATCTTTCTGCTCGCCATTGCGGCGCCGCAACAGGCCAGAGCCCACGCTTATTGGCCGTGGGAAGACGATCCGTTCCTCGGGGAATGGCTGCTGCCCTGCCAGTATCGTTCGCCCCCCGATCCATCCTGCCGCATGTATCGGCGTTGCACACGGGTTGGTAATCGTTGGCTATGCGGCCCCTGGCGCCAGCGAAAAGCTGAACACGTGCTCGGCGGAAAGCCACGAAGGGATGCCATCCACAAGCGTGAACCGCGCAAGAGCAAGGTGAGAAAGAACCGGATGCGCAGGAACTGGGCGCGCCGTCGCCCTTGACCCGGCCGAAGTCGCATCAATCCTCGCCACAGCGTTTCTCCGGCCACTTGCACAGGTCGCAGATGATGCATTCGCCACATTTCGGCTTGCGCGCCGTGCACACGTAGCGCCCGTGCAATATGAGCCAGCGCAGCGCCTTGCCGCGCCATTTCTCCGGAATGATGCGGGTGAGTTTCTCTTCCACCTCCTCCGGCGTCCTGCCCGGTGCCAGGCCGGTGCGGTTGGCCACCCGCAGGATGTGCGCGTCCACCCCGAACACCGGCTCGCCAAAGGCCACGTTGCGCAATATCTGCGCCGTCTTGCGCCCCACGCCGGGCAGTGCGGTAAGCGCATCCACGTCGTTGGGCACCTCACCCCCGTGCTCCTTCACCAGCGCCTCCGAAAGGCGGATGATGTTCTTCGCCTTGTTGCGGTAGAAGGGCAGGGAGCTGACGCGTCGCATCAGGGCCTCCTCGCCCAGCTTGAGCATCTTCTGCGGCGTGTCGGCCTCGGCGAACAGGTCCTTCGTTACCTCGTTCACCTTCGAATCATGCGCCCGCGCCGCCAGCACCAGCGCCACCAGCAACGTGTAGGGATTGGTCCAGTTCAGCTCGAAGCGCGGTTGTGGGTCCGCCGCCTCGAACCGGCGCAGCATTTCCGCCACTTCCTCCGGCGTCCATTCGCTCGGCCAGTCGCCGCCTTGCGCCATGCTCATTGCCGTTCCTTTCCCATCCGGTCCTCGGCGCAATGTTTCTCCGGCCACTTGCACAGGTCGCAGATGATGCATTCGCCACATTTCGGCTTGCGCGCCGTGCACACGTATCGCCCGTGCAGGATGAGCCAGTGATGCACGTGCAGCCGGTATTTTTCCGGCACCACCTTCAGCAGGTTCTTCTCCACCTCCAGAGGTGTTTTGCCCGGCGCCAGGCCGGTGCGGTTGGCGACGCGAAAGATATGCGTATCCACCGCGATGGTCGGCTCTCCGAAAGCCACGTTCAACACCACGTTGGCCGTCTTGCGCCCGACGCCGGGCAGCTCCTCCAGCGCCTCGCGCGAGCGCGGCACCTCGCCGCCATGCTTTTCCAGCAGGATTTTCGACAGCCCGATGATGTTCTTTGCCTTCGTCGGATACAGCCCGATGGAGCGGATGATTTCGCGCAGGCGCTCCTCCCCCAGCGCCAGCATCTTCCGCGGCGTGTCGGCCAGTCGGAACAGCTCTTTCGTGACCTTGTTCACGCCCTTGTCCGTGCTCTGCGCCGAGAGCACCACGGCCACCAGCAGCGTGTAGGGGGTCGTCCAGTAAAGCTCGGATTTCGGTTCCGGGTTGGCTTCCGCCAGCCGCCGCAGCATTTCCTCCACCTCCGCCGGAGAAAGCCTGCTCGGCCAGTCCTCGTCCAACCTCGCGCCGCCGTTTTTTGCGTCTTGCTCCTTGCGCCCGTTCTCAGCGCGCCGCATGGATCAGCCCTCTCTCGCCACCCCGCTCCCGGGGCGCCGCCTGTCCGGCGGCGGCCCCCACTCCGCCCGTAGCCCGTGGCGCCCCGTTGCCCGCCAGCAATTCCTCGCGCACCCGTCGGGGTGGCGAAAAACGTGCCCCGCGCCCCAGGTCGGCCATCTTGCGCGCCCGTTCCAGCGCGGCATCCGTATCCACTCCGCTGGCGACGAGGCGCATTCCGCGCTGATGAAAACGCTGTCGCTGCGACGCCCAGTCGGAAAGCGCTCCGCCCAGTGCCAGCGCCGCCGCCGGAATGTCCAGATAACGCACCGGCAAGGGCAGGGGCAGCGGCGCGTCCGCCACCGGCAGGACGGAGAAGTCCAGCACGAATCCGGATACGTTCTGTGCCAGCAAAAGCACGTTGCGACGCTCTTCGCGCCCGCTTTTTTCCAGGTCCGCCATCGCCAGCGCCAACAGGATGCCGCCAGCGCCATGGGCCGCGTGAAAGGCCCGCAGCATCTCGTTGCATTGCCTGACCACGTCGGCCATGTCCATCAGCACCACGTCCAGAGAGCACACGACGGGAAGCGCCGCGCCGCGTGCCCGCAATTGCTCGGCGAAGTCGATGCAGCGCCGCAGCGTGTGCAGTTGCAAGGCCGCGGCCTCGCCGCGCTGGCGCGCCAGCAGTTGCGCCTGCCGCCCCAGGTAGACCTGTTCACCCTTTCCCGGCAGCGCGGCATGGGCGCGATATACCCGCAATGCATTGTCGCGCAGCCGCATCACAGGCTCCATGTAGAGCCTGTAGGCGTCGCCGGCGGCCGGCACCAGCACGCGCGGTTTCGACGGGGACATGGCTGCTGCTGCGCTGGCGGATTGCCCGGCCGTGGCGCCGGTTGCCGCCGAAGGCCGCTGCGCCTCTTCGGACTTCGAGCTTGGCGCACGTGATTGCGCGCGAGGAGCCGGCGCATTGCCCGCCAATGTGCCCGCTGGCGGCGCCTCCCGCTGGGTGGTCGTCTCCATGGGCTCAGGCGCCTTGCCGGCTCTCAGTTCCGCCACTTGCTTGCGCAGGCTTTCCAGTTCATGCCACAGAAGGGCGATGTCTTCCTCCTGCTCGTTCGGCGCGGCCATCTGCCCCACCAGGAAGATGACCAGCGCCGTGGCCAGGAAGATGATGCCCACCAGCAACGCCGGCAACAGGCTCTTGCCCGCGCCCCAGGCCCACAGGATCAGCAAGGGCCCGGCCAGCGCCAGCAACAACGGAACCAGCAGAAACAGGATCAGGCGAAACCAGTGCATGGGATAGAATCCGGGCCAGAAGAACCGCGCCTTGGCGAAGGGCAATGAATCCTGGGCGGCAGGATATGCCGCCGCTCCCGCCTTGGCCAGTGCAAACGATAACATTTCGTTAACGGGGTGAACAGAATGGAACGACACGCGTCCGTTACGCAAACGGCCCCCGCCAAGCTGAACCTGAGCCTGCACGTGTTGCGTCGGCGGGCGGATGGATATCACGAGCTGGACAGCCTCGTCGCCTTCGTGCCGGACTTGTCCGACCGCCTGCGGCTGGCGCCCACACCGGCGGCGGCGGAAAACACGCTGATGGTGCACGGCCCGTTCGCCGCCGCCGTGCCGACCGATGGACGCAACCTCGCCCTGCGCGCCGCCAACGAGATGCTGCGGCGCTGGCCGGACCTGTTCGCTCCGGTGCACATCGAGCTGCGAAAGGCCCTGCCCGTGGCCGCCGGCATCGGTGGCGGCTCGGCCGATGCCGCCGCCGTCCTGCGGGGCCTGTGCGCCCTCTACCGGGCCCACCCGCCAGAGGCGGACTTGCGCGCCCTGGCACTGGAGCTGGGAGCGGATGTTCCGGTATGCCTGTCCGGGCGCGCGGCGCGCGTGGGCGGCATTGGCGAAATGATCCGGCCCGTCCGCTTGCCCTCCACCTTGCACGTGCTGCTGTGCAATCCCGGAATTGCCATTTCCACCGCGGCCGTATTCCGGCGCCTGGCGGAGTTGCGAAGGGCGGAGAATGTGCGGGAGGCACCGGGTATGGCCCCGCAATGCATGAATTTCGCCAGTATTGCGGATTTCATCGACGCGCTGGAGGCCATGCGCAACGACCTCGAGCGTCCCGCCTGCGAACGCGCCCCCCAGGTCGGGGAATGTCTGCGCGCCCTGCGCGCCTTGCCCGGCGCGCGGCTGGTGCGCATGTCCGGTTCCGGCGCCACCTGTTTCGCCCTCTTCGAAAGCGGTGCCGGCGCCCGCGCCGCCGAGGACAGGCTGCGCCGGAAGCATCCGGACTGGTGGGTGGGCGTGGGCGTGGCAATCTGAATGACAGCAAAGAGGAGTGGTGGAAAAAACGAAAAACCTTCATCAACCAAAAATTGCGGTCGACTTGATGGGGGTTGCGCCACTGGAAATTCTGTTCTGAACATGCCCTCGGCGATTTTTGCAAGAAGGAAAGAGGTGGTTGTTGACAGGAAAATATGCATATTACGAAAATGACTAGCCACGGTCCAACATCTCATGCGACAAGGCGAATATGCAAGTTTGCATTGACTGTAAAATTGAATATTCCAGAGCAGGAGAAACTGAAGGATGAAAATTTGAGCGCCTATCATTATGAATTCGATCTTGAAAAAAAATGAATACTCTATAAATTCGCTGCATGGCTCTATGGAAAGAAGAGCTGAGACTTGATCGTTTGACCCAAAAAAGGAGATCCCATAACATGAGCGAGGAGAACAAGACGGAAGCCACGACCGACATGATGGCGGCGGAGCTGGTCGAGCTGACGGCGGAAATCGTCGCCGCCTATGTGGGCAACAACGCCGTGCCTTCCAATGAATTGCCGGTGCTCATCAAGGATGTTTACGGTGCGCTGTCCGAGGCCGTCGGGGGCGCGGCGGAAGAGAAGGAGCCGGCGGAAGAGATCAAGCCCGCCGTTTCCATCCGCAGCTCGGTTAAGGACGATTACATCGTCTGTCTGGAATGCGGCGGCAAGTTCAAGTCCCTGCGCCGTCACCTGAAGAGCAGGCACAACCTGACGCCGGAGGAATACCGCGCCAAATGGGGACTGCCGGCGGACTATCCCATGGTGGCGAAGAACTACCGCGAGGCCCGCTCGCAACTGGCCAAGAGCATGGGCCTGGGCCGCCGCGCCGCGAAATAGGCCGGTTCTTGAGCCGCCCTCACGTTCCTCGCATCCTCACGCCGCGCCCTCACCTCGGGCGCGGCCCTTTCTTGTCCTCGTCCCGCCCCCCTGGCTCACGCATGGCCGGAGCCAGAGGTGAGGTTGCCCGGGTCGATGCCCATCTTGGTCAACGCCGCCGCGTAACGCTCCTCCGGCGGCAGGGAAAAGATGATGTCCACGTCCGCCGGGCAGGTGAGCCAGGCATTCATGCGCAATTCATCCTCCAGCTGACCTTCCGCCCACCCCGCGTAGCCCAGCGCCAGCAACATGCGCTTTGGCCCGCGCCCCTGCACCAGGTCATGCAGAATGTCCAGCGACGCCGTCAGTCCCACCGCCTCGTCCACCCGCAAGGTCGCCTCTGGCAGGGCATAGTCCATGGTGTGCAGCACGAAGCCGCGCCCCGGCTCCACGGGGCCGCCGGTGAACACCGGCTGGTGATACGTCTCCTGGGGCAGGTGGATGCTGTTGGTCGTTTCCGCCGGCAACAGCCCCAGCTTGTAAAGCAGTTGCCCAAGCTCCAGGTCGTCCATGGGCTTGTTGACGATCAGCCCCATCGCCCCTTCTTCGGTGTGCGCGCACATGTAGACCACCGCGCGCTCGAACCGCGGGTCCCCCATGCCCGGCATGGCGATGAGAAAATGTCCGTCCAGAAATGCGCTCATGTGGCGGCCCGCGTCCCTGATCCATCGTCGTTGCGCGTGCCCTCCATTATGGGGATGATTCCGGGCCATGTCATGGGCGGGGCGCGATTAATTTCACCATCACCACCTCGCGCACGAAATTGTTGGCGCAAGGTGATGTCCTATCGCCACCATTGGCGCTACAGTGCCTCGGAAATTGGCTGGGCAGGAAAGGGAAACGGCCCGACATGCGCACGCACACGATCACGCTCGATGGCAAACCGCGACGGCCGGCCTGGCTTCTCTTGCTGGCCCTGCTGTTCACGATGGCCTCTTTCATGCCGCCCGCCATGGCCACAAGCCACGTGCGGGTGGAGCTGGTGGATGCCGGCTGGCTCGACACGACCGGCCGCAAGACGGCCCCGGAACTGGATGCTCCTGCGCGCGCCCGGCTGGCGGCCGTCGTCGTGCGCCTGCAACCCGGCTGGAAGACCTATTGGCGAATGCCCGGCGATGGCGGCGTTCCCCCCCGCTTCGACTTTTCCGGCTCCGAGAACCTCGAGGCCGTGCACGTGCTGTGGCCGGCGCCGACACGCCACACCTATCCCATGGCCGGCGATGTCATTGGCTACGAGAACACGGTGGTCTTCCCGCTGCTTGTGATTCCAGCCGATCCGGCGCGGCCGGTGCGCCTGTCCATGCGGCTGGATTTCGGCGTCTGCGGAAAGATCTGTATGCCCGCCACCGCCACCGCCACCCTCGTCCTGCCGCCCCGCGCCAGCCCCGATGAACAGACACGCCAGCTGGTGCTGTCCTGGCTGGGGAAGACACCCTTTTTCGACCCGCCCGACCTGCAAGTGCGAGACGCGCGCCTGGAGAAACGGGATGGCCGGCTGAACCTGCTGCTGACGCTTTCAGGGCCGCGCGCGGACAGGGTTTCGGACATCCTCGTGGAGGGCATGGACCTCGCGGTGTTCGGCAAGCCGCGAAAGGTCCGTGGCGACGACGGGAGCGTCACCTACGCGCTGCCCGTGCGCGGCCTGGCCGAGCGCAAGGACTTCAGGGGCGCCAGGTTGCGCCTGACCATCCTGCTGGGTGACAGGGCCATTGAGCGCGTCCTTTCTCTCCCCTAGACTGCGATTCCCTCCGGGCAACGCCCCGGAGCCAGGAATCATTTTCATCCAAGGGAGGAAACGCCATGACCATCGCCAGGGGAGATCGCCTGCCGCAAGCCACCGTGTTCATCATGGGCGAGGCCGGCCCGCAGCCGGTGAACACCCAGGACTACTTCGCCGGGCGCAAGGTGGTGCTGTTCGCCATTCCAGGCGCCTTTACCCCCACCTGCCAGGCCCAGCACATTCCCTCCTTCGCCGCCAACGCCGACAAGCTGAGGCAGAAGGGCGCCGACGCCGTGGTGTGCATGGCGGTGAACGACCCCTTCGTGCTGGCCGCGCAGGCCGAGGCCACCGGCACCACGGACACGCTCGATTATCTTTCCGACGGCAACGCCGAGTTCACCAAGGCCATGGGCCTGGAACTGGACGGCTCCGGCATTGGCCTGGGCACGCGCTCGCACCGTTTCGCCATGATCGTCGATGACGGCGTGGTGCGGGAAATCTTCGTCGAGCCCGACCCCTCGCAGATGACCGTCTCTTCGGCCGACAACGTGCTGGCGCACATGTAGGGCGCGCGGCGCCCCGGTCCACCGGCCCGAAAATCACGTGTATGCCTTGCCCGCCCGCCGTGCCATGTGCTTTATGGCGCAACGGGTCGCCGCGCCATGAAGAGAACGTCCATGGCGCCGGCGCGCAAGGACTGATTCATTGCGAGGGGACGATCATCATGGGCTTCTTTTCCGACGCCTTGGGGCGCATCAAGCCCTCCGCCACGCTCGCCGTGTCGCAAAAGGCGCGCGAGCTGAAGGCACAGGGGCGCGACATCATTTCCCTGTCCGCCGGCGAGCCGGACTTCGACACGCCGGACAACATCAAGGCCGCCGCCATCGAGGCCATCCGGCGCGGCGAAACGAAATACACCGCCGTCGACGGCATCCCCGAGCTCAAACGCGCCATTGCCGAGAAGTTCCGCCGCGACAACGATCTCGAATACGCCCCGTCGCAGATCATCGTCTCCACCGGCGGCAAGCAGGTGCTGTTCAACGCCCTCATGGCCACCATCAACCCCGGTGACGAGGTCGTCATCCCCGCCCCCTACTGGGTCAGCTACCCGGACATGGTGCTGCTCGCCGGTGGCAAGCCGGTCATCGTCGAGGCGCGCGCGCAGGACGATTACAAGATGACGCCCGAGGCGCTTCAGGCGGCCATCACGGACAGGACCAAGTGGCTCATCTTCAACTCGCCCTCCAACCCCTCCGGCGCTGCCTATTCGGCCGACGAGCTTCGGGCGCTGACCGATGTGCTGAAAAAGCACGAGCATGTCTGGATCATGTCCGACGACATGTACGAGCACCTGGTCTATGATGACTTCGTCTTCGCCACCCCGGCCCAGGTGGAACCGGCGCTGTATGACCGCACGCTCACCGTCAACGGCGTCTCCAAGGCCTACGCCATGACCGGCTGGCGCATCGGCTACGCCGGCGGCCCCGAGGCGCTGATCAAGGCCATGACCAAGTTGCAGTCGCAAAGCACTTCCAACCCCTGCTCCATCTCGCAGTGGGCGGCGGTGGAGGCGCTCACCGGCTCGCAGGACTTCATCGCCGAGGCGCGGAAAGTGTATCAGGCCCGCCGCGACCTGGTGGTGGACATGCTCAACGAGGCGGAAGGCATCACCTGCCACAGGCCGGAAGGGGCGTTCTACGTCTATCCGTCCATCGCCGGCCTCATCGGCAAGGCGACGCCGGACGGCAGGGTCATCGAGACGGACGAGGATTTCGTCACCGCGCTGCTGGAGGCGGAAGGCGTGGCCGCCGTGCACGGCGCCGCCTTTGGCACCTCGCCCAACTTCCGCGTGTCCTACGCCACCTCCACCGAGGCGCTGAAGGAAGCCTGCACCCGCATTCAGCGTTTCTGCGCCGCCCTCGGCTGAGATCTCCTCGGCCGGAAGCCCTGAAGGACGACAAGATCATTCCCCGCCTGCCACTTCTGGCAGGCGGGCGCTTGGCGTTTGCAACTTTTTGACCGGGGTCAATCCGCCCCGTGGAAAGCTCGTCTACAGTATGAACGCCTGACAAAGGGGGAACTTGGAACGCATCAGAGAGAGGAAGAGGGGTGCCATGAAAGGACGCGCACAAATCTCGATGCTGGCTCTCGTGCTTGGCACGGTGATGCTGGCCGGCTCCGCCGGGACGGCCTTTTCGGAGGAAATCAAGTTGTCCGAGAAGGAATTCGAGCGGGCCAAGCAACTGTACTTCGACCGCTGCGCCGGCTGCCATGGCGTGCTGCGCAAGGGCGCCACGGGCAAGAACCTGGAGCCGAAGAACACCCGCAAGCTCGGCACCAAGAAGCTCATCCGCATCATCACCGAGGGCACCGATGGCGGCATGAACCCGTTCAGCGATATCTTCAGCAAGGAGGATATCGCGCTGCTGGCGAAATACATCCAGCTACCACCGCCCAAGCCGCCGGAAATGTCGCTGGCCATGATGAAGAAGGCCACGAAGGTGCACGTGAAGCCGGAGGACTATCCGGACAAGCCCCTGCACGGCCGCAACTGGAAGAACTTCTTCCTGGTCATCGAGCGCGACGTGGGCAAGGTGGCGGTGGTGGACGGCGACAAGCATGAAATCGTCGCCCACCTGAACACTGGCTATGCCGTGCACGTGTTGAAGTCGGCCGAGAAGCATCACGTGCAGAGCGCCAAGAATCCGGGGCGGTTCTGGTATACCATGGGCCGTGACGGCAAGCTGACCAAGATCGACCTGTGGCAGGTGCCGGAGAAGATGGTGGTGGCCGAAACCAAGATTGCCTATGACGCCCGCGACGTGGCCGTCTCGGGTGATGGCAAGTATGTCGTGGGTGGTGGTTACTGGCCGCCGCACTTCGTCATCGTCGATGCCGTCACCATGGAGCCGCTGCGCGTGGTGTCCACTCGTGGCTATGACATCAATGGCGACTACATCGAGGAATCCCGCGTCGCCGCGGTCTACACCACGCCGCTGGAAACCTCCTTCCTGATCTCGGCCAAGGAGCTGGGCCAGATGTGGCAGGTGGACTACACCGATCTGAAGAACCTCAAGATCGTGCAGATGCAGACTTCCAAGTTCCTGCACGACGGCTTCTTCGATCCCACCGGCCGCTATTTCCAGATCGCGGCGAATGCTTCCAACCAGATGGTGGTGGTGGATACCAAGGACTGGAAGCTGGAAGCCATCATCGACGTCGGCAGAAAGCCCCACCCCGGCCCGGGCGCCAACTGGGTCGATCCCAAGTGCGGCCCCGTGGGTGGCACGGTCTACTTGGGCGAGGGCAAGATCACGACCTGGGGCAACGATCCGGAAGGTCATCCGGACCAGGCGTGGAAGGTCTGCTACAACGTGACGCTGGACGGCCCGGGCGTGTTCATCCGCACGCATCCGAACAGCCCCTACGTGCTGGCGGACCAGACCAAGTCGCCCGACGAGGAGGTGCGTCAGACCATCTACGCGCTTGAGAAGAAGACACGCAAGCTCGTCGGGCCGATCGTGGTGACCGACAAGCCGGGCTACGCGGCGGTGCACATCGAATTCAATGCCGATGGCTCCGAGTTCTGGGTCTCGGTGTGGAACCGTGCCGACCCGAAGAAGCCCAATGGCGAAATCGTGGTCTTCGACTCGAAGACTCTCAAGGAAAAGAAGCGCATCAAGGGCTTCTACACGCCCACGGGCAAGTTCAACGTGTCCAACCGCGCCAATCACGTGACCTGATGGCCGCCAGACACGGTTGAGA
>JALVRJ010000264.1 GCA_027031305.1 Hyphomicrobiales bacterium
GCAATATCAGTGCATTATGTATACATCACGGAGGACGAAGAAATGCCTGCCCGGATGAAAAAGCGGACCACGATAGCGCTTTGCCGCGTCAAGGCATCCCGCCACGTCAAAACGAAAAACGGGGACAGGCGAACCACCCATCCCCGCGAATTCAGTGGGGGCTTCTGTTGCCAGGTGCCCCCGAACCCCGCCCGGACGGGCTCATGCGTCCGGGACTTTATCCAGTCGGTACTGGCGCCGCATTACGCAGCGACAGCCACCGGAGCATAGTTGTCGTTGGCAACTATTGCATTTGGCCCGTTACGGCGGTGCCATACCGAGCGAAAGGCTGTTCTTTCGCCTCCCCGTCGAAACTATTTCGCCCCCATCAGATGCGCCGTCCAAAGAAACCGCGCGGCGCATGTGGTGGAGGCGCCGGGTACTGCCCCCGGGTCCGGGGAGGACTACTCGAACAGCCGTTTATCGCCATAGCCTGATCGCTCAGGCACGGTTAATATAGCGCACCGCCCACCCCGTTTTAAGAGGGGGGGACAAAAAAAATCATGGTGAAAATTCATGTCCTCTTTCCGCGCCAAGGACAGCGCCACCACCGGAAAACCCCGCACGGACAAGGCGGCGAAGACCGCACGCGAAGGAAGAAACAGCCCGCCGGCGAGGCCCGCCGCGAAAGCGCCCCTCGCATCCGGGACAAAACCGCCCAAGAGTGAGGCTGAAACGGGGCTGAAGCGCCAGCTGCGCCTGCTTTACGAGGGCCGCTCGCGGCGCGCCAAACGGTTTCGCTTCGCCCTGCTGGCCTTCGATTTCGTCACCATCGCCTATTTTCTCGCCGTCTCCTTCATACACCGCGCGCCGTGGCTGCGCGCCGCCGACATCATCTTCGCCACGCTCATCCTGCTGGATTTTGCCGCCCGCCTGTGGATCGCGCGTGATCGCCGGCGTTTCTTCGCCCTGCCCTCCACCTGGGCGGACATCATCGTCATCGTCTCGCTCGCCGGCACCTTCATCGTCGAGAACCTGGCCTACCTGCGCGTGCTGCGCGCGCTCAGGCTCATGCGCAGCTATCACATGCTGGCCACCCTGCGCGCCGAATCCGCCTTCTTCCGCCGCAACGAGCACGTCATCATCGCCAGCGTCAACCTGCTGGTCTACGTCTTCGTCGTCTCCGCCCTGGTCTATACCTTCCAGGCCCCGGTCAACCCGGCCATCAACAACTACATCGACGCGCTTTACTACACCGTCACCACCCTCACCACCACCGGCTACGGCGACATCGTGCTCATCGGCACGCCGGGCAGGCTGCTGGCGGTGGGCATGATGATTTTCGGCGCGGCGCTGTTCCTGCGCCTGGCGCAGGCCATCTTCCGCCCCCGCAAGGTGCGCCACCGCTGCCCCCAATGCGGCCTTCTGTATCACGACCCCGACGCCAGCCACTGCAAGGCCTGCGGGCATGTGCTGAACATCCCCTACGAGGGCCTCTGAACTTCGCCCGCACGGCGTTCACGTTCATGTGAACGGGCAAGGCCGCCGGCCGATGATAGCATGACGAAACGGCCCCTGATTGACCCCGCCAGCGAAAGGCCATTTCCATGAAAGCCCTTCTTGCCACCGCTTGCGCGCTCGCGCTCGGCACGCAACCCGCCGCAGCCGATGCCTGCCTGGAGCGTTTCGTGAGGATTCTGACGGACGTCAGCGAGAAAGGCCCGGTGAAGATCCGCGTTACCCAGCAATACAAGGGCGCGCCGGCGACGGAGAACGTGCATTACGGCCTGAGCAGCGCCCACTGGATGACGCAGATGGTCAAACCGGCGAACGCTCCGTGGTCATTGGGTTACAGGGGCGCGCTCTACACCTCTTCGAACAAGGGCAAGACGTGGAAAAAGGTGCGCGCGCTACCGACGCCAACGCCGGAGGAACGGTTGAAGGCGCTGATGAAGAACGCCAGGACCGCGCGCAATGCCAGGTGCGGCACGGAAATGCTCGACGGCGCGCCCCATGACACGGTGGAGGGCGACTATACGTTCCAGGGCAACATGAAGATCGAGTATCACCACAAATACTGGATCACCCCGGAAACCGGCTTCATCCGCAAGGCGGTCTACTCTTTCCGTGCCCGCGCCATCTCCGGCCACATCACCCAGCTCATCGAAAAGGCCCCCGGCCTTGCCCTGCCGACGCCGGAGTGATTGTTTCCCGTCAAGTTTCCTTCTCCGACATGCTGGCGCAAGCCAGCATCTCCGGGAAGGAATCGCCACCGCCGCCATGTGTCCCTGGCTTTCGCCAGGGTGACGAAAAAAGCCGCCGTACACTCGTCATTGCACCTCATACCAGAATGCATAAGGAACCACGCAGAAGCCCCGCGCCCCCGCCCAAGCCCTTGTTTTTCATGATTTGGGGGTTCGGCGGGGGCGCGGGGCGGTTTGCACCGGTCAGCCTTTGTGCAAGCCGGTATCACACCCGTCATGCCGGCGTAAGCCGGCATCTCGTGCAATAACCTCATGCGCCTGCGGTTCGAAACCCCGGCTTCCGCCGGGATGACGAAAAGAAAGAGGCTGGTCGTCCTCCGCCGGAATTAGACAACCCCGTCCCGCAGTAGAGGGCTTCCTTGAAAGCGGCGGCGCAAACGGCCCTTGACCTGCTGGCGGAAGGCGCTTAAACACGTGCGCATGATGCAGATGCTGGTAGTAACAGGCGCACACACCATTCGTGGCGGATGATTCCTCCGCCGCGGGCGACATGGTGTGTGCCTTCCAAGGTCCCGTTTCGGGGCCTTTTTTGTTGCCCGCGCCGGAAGTTTCGGCATATTGAGCAGCTTGAACAACCGTGAAACGAGGTCGGCGATGACGAACAAGGCGGAACCGGAGATGATGACCGGCGCGGAGATCGTTCTGCGCGCGCTGAAGGATCAGGGGGTGACGGACATTTTCGGTTATCCCGGCGGCGCGGTGCTGCCCATCTACGACGAACTGTTCCAGCAGGATGACCTGAAGCACATCCTGGTGCGGCACGAGCAGGGGGCGGTGCATGCGGCGGAAGGCTACGCGCGCTCTTCCGGACGGGTGGGCGTGGCGCTGGTCACCTCCGGGCCGGGCGCCACGAACACCATCACCGGCATCGCCGACGCATTGATGGATTCCATTCCCGTGGTGGTCATCACCGGGCAGGTGCCAACGACGCTGATCGGCACCGACGCCTTTCAGGAATGCGACACGGTGGGTATCACGCGACCGGCGACGAAGCACAATTACCTCGTGAAGGACGTGAATGACCTGGCGCGCATTCTGCACGAGGCCTTCTACGTCGCCACCCATGGCAGGCCCGGCCCGGTGGTGGTGGACATCCCCAAGGACGTGCAGTTCGCCACCGGGCCCTACGTTCCGCCGCAGAACGTGCGCCACCGCACCTATCACCCGCAGACGAAGGGCGACATGGCGGCCATCGAGCGGGCGCTGGAGCTGATGGCATCGGCCAGGCGGCCCATCTTCTACACCGGCGGTGGCGTCATCAATGCCGGGCCGCGGGCGGTGGAGGCCCTGCGGGCGCTGGTCAGGGAAACGGGCTTTCCCATCACCTCGACGTTGATGGGGCTGGGCGCATATCCGGCCTCGGACCAGCAGTGGCTGGGCATGTTGGGGATGCACGGCACCTACGAGGCGAACCTGGCCATGCACGGCTGCGACGTGATGATCGCGGTGGGGGCGCGCTTCGACGACCGCATCACCGGGCGGCTGGACGCCTTCTCGCCCGGCTCGAAGAAGATCCACATCGACATCGATCCGGCCAGCATCAACAAGGTGGTGCCGGTGGACATCGGCATTCTCGGCGATTGCGGCGAGGTGCTGGAGGAAATGCTGCGCATCTGGCACGAGAAGAAAATGAAGGAGCGCATCGACCGGCAGGCCCTGAAGGGCTGGTGGGACCAGATCGACCTGTGGCGGGCGCGCGATTGCCTGGCATACGAGCGGCGCAAGGACGCCATCATGCCGCAATACGCCATCGAGCGGTTGTGGCGGCTGACGCACGAGCTGGACCCCATCATCACCACCGACGTCGGCCAGCACCAGATGTGGACGGCGCAATATTATCGCTTCGACAGGCCCAACCGGCTGATGACCTCCGGCGGGCTGGGCACCATGGGTTACGGTCTGCCGGCGGCCTTGGGGGCGCAGGCGGCGAACCGGGACAAGCCGGTGATCTGCATTTCCGGCGACGGCTCCATCCAGATGAACATCCAGGAACTTTCCACCGCCATTCAGCACGACCTGCCGGTGAAGGTGTTCCTGCTGAACAACAATTACCTGGGCATGGTGCGCCAGTGGCAGGAGCTGCTGCATGGCAACCGGTTGTCGGAATCCTACGTGGAGGCGCAGCCGGACTTCGTGGCGCTGGCGGAGGCCTATCACTGGAAGGGAATGCACGTGACCAGGCCCGACGAGCTGGATGACGCCATCCGCGAGATGCTGGCGCATGATGGGCCGGTGTTCATGAACGTGCAGGTGATCCACCAGGCCAACTGCTTCCCGATGATCCCGGCCGGGCAGGCGCACAACGAGATGCTGCTGGGCGAGGAGGTCAAGTCGGCCGAAGAGGCAGGCGTGTAGAAAACGACAGGGGTTGACGATATACGCTTTGCGACCTGACGCAACACATGTGTCATCCCCGGGCTTGTCCCGGGGATCCAGGGTGAAACATGGCACACGTGCAGCTTTCCGAGAGGTGGGAATTCGCCTCTGGCAAACAGCCCGCCGCCCTGGATTGCCGGCACAAGGCCGGCAATGACGCAGGAGAGAGCACTGCCATGTGGTGCTGAAAACATGTGGTGCCGAAAAGAGGACAATAGCCATGAACAAGCCCACGACATCCATTCCGCCCGCCTCCACCTATTTCATGGTCGAGGGCCAGGAGCGCGAGGAACAGCACACGCTGGCGGTGGTGGTGGACAACGAGCCGGGCGTGCTGGCGCGCATCATCGGCCTGTTCTCCGCTCGCGGCTACAACATCGAGCAGCTCACGGTGTCGGAAACCGAGCACGAGCGCGGCATTTCGCGCATCACCATCGTCTGCCGTGGCACCCCGCGCACGCTGAACCAGATCCGGGCGCAGCTTTCGCGCCTGATTCCGGTGCATTCGGTGGAAGACCTGACGCTGAAGGGCGACCCCATCGAGCGTGAGCTGGCGCTGGTGAAGGTGGTGGGCGAGGGCGAGAAGCGGGTGGAGGCGCTGCGCCTGGCCGATGCCTTCCGCGCGCGGGTGGTGGACGCGCACACCGGTTCCTTCGTGTTCGAGATCACGGGCAAGAGCCGCAAGGTGGACCAGTTCATCGAGCTGATGAAGCCGCTAGGACTGATCGAGGTGGTGCGCACCGGAATCGCCGCCCTTTCGCGCGGGCCGGAGCCACTGCGCACGGATTGAATGGCGGATTGACGCAGGCACCGAATGCGTTTCATATGCGCGTTGCCGTTGGCGTTCTCGTTTCTGTCATTCCCGCGCAAGCGGGAATCCGGCAACCAATGACGTCAGTATGGATCCCCGCTTTCGCGGGGATGACGTCAAAGAGCAAGGAATGACGGAAACGGGAGAGCCACGCGGTCAAATCGCAATACTCTGTGGGCTTCAACCATGGTCAATCTTTCGGTGAACCTGAACGCGGTGGCGCTCTTGCGCAACCGGCGCGACCTGCCCTGGCCGGACGTGTGCGACATCGGGCGGCTGGCGCTGGGCGCGGGGGCGGCGGGGCTGACGGTGCACCCACGCCCGGATGAGCGGCACATCCGCAAGTCCGACGCCTACGAGATCGCCGAGATGATCCGCCGCGAGTATCCGGACAAGGAATACAACATCGAGGGATACCCAGACGAGCGCTGGCTGAAGATCGTCGAGGATATCCGGCCCGACCAGGCCACGCTGGTGCCAGACGCCCCCGACCAGCCGACCTCCGATCACGGTTGGGACTTCGCGGCGCAACGCGACTTTCTCGCGCCCATCGTGGAGCGGCTGAAGAAATTGCACATTCGCGTTTCCCTGTTCGCCGATCCGACGCCGGAGGGGCTGGAGATCGCCAAGGACATCGGGGCCGACCGCATCGAGATCTACACCGGGCCCTATGGGCAGTGTTACGACGACCGGCAGCGGCAGACGCGGGAATTGCAGAAGATCGCCTTTGCCGCCCAGGCGGCACAGGCGCTGAGGCTGGGGGTGAACGCGGGGCATGACCTGACGGTGCAGAACCTGACCCCGTTGGTCATGGCGGTGCCGAACCTGGACGAGGTATCCATCGGCCACGCACTCACGGCGGACGCGCTGAAATTCGGCATGGCCGAAACCGTCAAGCGTTTCCGCCGGGCGATGGGGGACCGGTGTTGATCCATCGCGGGCCTGGCGCTTCGTTCCTCGCCCGCGGCATGGGTGCGGGGCGCGTTTCGGGTGGCAGAAACCACGGTGGACGAAGGGTGTGCTTTCGCCCGGAAGGTCTATGCTGGGGCCGAAATGATCATTCCACCGTGTCCACGAGGATTATTTCATGACCGATTTTTCCGACCCGCGCGTGGTCATGCCGGCGCTGGAAGAAGAGGGGCGGGAGGACGATCCGCGCGCGCGGATGTGCCTGCCGCTCATCGGCGAAGCGCGCCAGCTCGTTGCCTGGCTGGCCGACCCGGAGGCCGAGCGCGAGACCATCGTGCGCCATCATCAGCAGCGTTTCGTGGCGCTGTCGCAGACGGAGCGGCAGGTGCTGGACGACATCAACGAGCAATTGCCCGAAAACGCGCGCATCATGCCCTTTTCTCTCCTTCCCCCGTCGGTGTGGCAATCGGAGCTGGAGGCACGCTTGATGTCGTGGGGGCTGGTGCCCATTCACCCCTACCTGAACATGTATCTGCCACAGTCGGAGGCCGGCAACGCGGTGCTGCACTTGCCAGCGGCCCCGCGCAGCTATCACGAGAGCCATTCGGAAGGCGCGCTGCGCGAGGTGCGCCGCATCTGTGAGGCATACGTGGAACGGCGCGGCCCGGCGCCGGACGCCGCCGCCGGGGCGGAAGTGCTTGAGGAGTGGCTCGAGGCGGAGGAAGAGCAGCGGCTGGAGGCGGTGGAAGGGGTGCTGATGCTGGCGGAGTTCCTCGCCCGCCGCCTGCTGGGCAACGAGATCGTCGAGCGCCACGAGGGGCTGTTCGGTTCGGTGATGAAGCGGGCCATGGGGTTCCCGCCGGGGTTGCTGATGGACAGGGTATGAGGCGCTCAGGCCCGTTCCGTTGCGTCCGTTTCCGTTTCGGCCCGTTCCGCGTGCTCCTCGCGCCGAGCCTTGCGCGCCAGGGCCTCGCGCAGGGCGTGGGCGATGAAGCGCCCGCGCGCGCCTGCCGGCACTTGTTCCTTCAGCGCCCGCACCAGCGAGGTGGGAAGAAAGACCGAGAGCCGTTCCAGGGCTTCTCCGCCTTCCGTGGATGGACCGCGTCGTTGAATGTTCATGGCCGCCCCCTGGCTTGCCGAAAAGATCGTCCCTGGCCACATGGCCTTGTTCCTGCTGAATATTCTTGTGGCATCGTTTCCGGGCGACATTGAGGCGCGGAGCTGAATGGCGGATGAACGCCATCAGTGCGCGGGGGCGTTTCATGTCGCCGAAGGTTGTGCATGAATGGGCATGGGCGAGTTGCCGCCCCCGGGGCGCCGTTCTACAATTGTCCCATGACCGAACAGACGCACAATGATTCGCCGAACACCGAGCCGGTGTCGCTGAAAGAGGCGCTGGAGGAGCGCTATCTGGCCTATGCGCTCTCCACCATCATGCACCGCGCCCTGCCCGATGTGCGCGATGGGCTCAAGCCCGTGCACCGGCGGCTGCTGTATGCCATGCACGTGCTGCGCCTTGACCCGCAGGCGGGCTTCAAGAAGTGCGCGCGCGTGGTCGGCGATGTCATCGGCAAGTTCCACCCGCACGGCGACCAGGCGGTCTATGACGCCATGGTGCGCCTGGC
Source organism: Hyphomicrobiales bacterium (assembly GCA_027031305.1). Classification (GTDB taxonomy): domain Bacteria; phylum Pseudomonadota; class Alphaproteobacteria; order Rhizobiales; family Aestuariivirgaceae; genus Thermopetrobacter. The sequence goes on from JALVRJ010000264.1 coordinate 7,965, forward strand.
GCAGGACTTCGCCCAGCGCTATCCGCTGGTGGAGGGCCAGGGCAACTTCGGCAACATCGACGGCGATGGCGCCGCCGCCTACCGCTACACCGAGGCGCGGCTCACCGACGTGGCCATGGCCCTGCTCGAGGGGCTGGAGGAAGACGCCGTCGATTTCCGCGAGACGTATAATGGCGAGGACACCGAGCCGGTGGTGCTGCCCGGCGCCTTTCCGAACCTGCTGGCCAATGGCGCGCAGGGCATAGCGGTGGGCATGGCCACCTCCATCCCGCCACACAACGCCGAGGAGGTGTGCAACGCCGCGCTGTATCTCATCAAACACCCTAACGCCGGCATCGACAAGCTCATGGAGTTCCTGCCCGGCCCGGACTTTCCCACCGGCGGGGTGCTGGTGGAGCCGCGCGAGAGCATGGCCAAGGCCTACCAGACGGGCCGGGGCGGCTTTCGCCTTCGGGCGAAGTGGCAGAAGGAGGAGCTGGGCCGCGGCCAGTGGCAGATCGTCATCACGGAGATTCCCTACCAGGTGGCCAAGGCCAAGCTGGTGGAAAAGATCGCCGAGTTGCTGGAAGCCCGCAAGCTGCCGCTGCTGGGGGACGTGCGCGACGAATCGGCGGAGGACGTACGGCTGGTGCTGGTGCCGAAGAGCCGCAACGTCGACCCGGTGTTGCTGATGGAATCGCTGTTCCGCCTGACCGACCTGGAAGTGCGCATCGGCCTGAACATGAATGTGCTGTCGCAAGGGCGGGTGCCAAGGGTCTTGTCTCTGCGCGAGGTGTTGCAGGAGTGGCTGGAACATCGCATCGATGTGTTGGTGCGGCGCAGCTACTGGCGGCTGGAGAAAATCGCGCACCGCATGGAGGTGCTCGAAGGACTGCTCATCGCCTATCTCAACATTGACGAAGTGATCCGCATCATCCGCTTCGAGGATGATCCGAAGGGTGAGCTGATCAAGCGTTTTCATCTGAGCGAGGTGCAGGCAGAGGCCATCCTGAACATGCGCCTGCGGGCGCTTAACAAGTTGCAGGAAATCGAGATCCGCCGTGAACACGGGGAGTTGGCGAAGGAACGCGCGGAGCTGCAAGAGCTGCTGGCCTCGGAAGACCTGCAATGGCAGCGGGTGGCGAAGGAAATCCGCTTCATCCGCGACAAATGGTCGAAGAAGACCGAGCTTGGCCGGCGGCGCACGGAGATCGCCGAGGCGCCAGAGATAGAGGTGGACCTGGACGCGGCGCTGACGGAGAAGGAGCCGATCACCGTGGTCTGCTCCGCCAAGGGCTGGATCCGGGCGCTGAAGGGGCATCTGAGCGACGAGCAGATCGGCAAGCTCAGCTACAAGGAAGGGGATTCGGGCCGCTTCGCCTTTCATGCCCATACGACGGACAAGCTGCTGCTGGCCTCATCGTCGGGGCGGTTCTACACGCTGGACGCGGGCAAGCTGCCCGGCGGGCGCGGCGCTGGCGAGCCGGTGCGGCTGAGCATCGACATGGCGGCGGAAGACGACATCGTGGCGCTGTTCGTGCACGAGAAGGACGGGCGGCTGCTACTGGCCAGTTCGGAGGGCAACGGCTTCATCGTGCGCGAGGCCGACGTGGTGGCCAACACGCGCAAGGGCAAGCAGGTGATGAACGTGAAGGCCCCGGCGAAGATGGTGGTCTGCCGCCGCATCGAGGAGGGGCACGACCACGTGGCCGTGGTGGGCACCAACCGCAAGATGCTGGTGTTCCCGCTTTCCGAGCTGCCAGAAATGACCCGCGGCAAGGGCGTGCGCCTGCAGCGTTATCCCAAGGGCGTCAGCCTTGCCGACGCCCGCCCCTTCCACCTGGAAGACGGCCTGCAATGGCAGGATTCGGCCGGGCGCACGCGGACGGAAAAAGACATCCCCCCCTGGCTTGGCAAGCGGGCGCAGACAGGGCGGCAGGCGCCAAGGGGGTGGAGATAATAATATAGGAGAGCTTACCTTGTTTTCTAATATTGAAAAAAAAAGATTGCAGCTTTCAAAATGCTTAGATGCCACAAAAAAGTCCCAATTGGGGCAATTTTTTACCCCAGCCAGGATTGCCGAGTTTATGGCCAGCCTTTTTCCCGATGCATCAGGCACATGCCGTTTACTGGATGCAGGGGCGGGAATGGGAGCGCTCTCCGCTGCCTTCTTGGAGAGGTGGGCTAGCGGCGGATTTCATTTTGATCAGGTTATCCTTGATGCCTTTGAAATCGACAAGTCATTGACACCTCACCTGTATGACACCCTGCAAAGGTATATAAATTTAAAAGGATTTTCATTAAATGTAATTGAACGCGATTTCATTGAAGAGGCCACAAGGCATTTGAGTGGGGACATGTTTTCAGGAAGGGAATTAGAATATACACATGCAATATTAAATCCCCCCTACAAAAAAATACGCTCCAACTCTGTCCAACGGCTAGCCTTGCGCCGTGTTGGTATCGAGACGGTAAATTTATATAGCGCTTTTGTCGCACTTGCCATTGCTCTGACCATACCGGGAGGGCATATCATCGCCATTATTCCACGTAGCTTTTGTAATGGCCCTTACTATCGTTCATTCAGAAGGTTTATTTTAAGTCACACATCTATCCACAGAATACATCTATTTGATTCTCGAAGGAAGCCCTTTAAAGATGATAATGTCCTCCAAGAAACCATGATTATACATATGCAACGAAGTGGCGTGCAAGGGCCTGTGATCATTTCATTGTCCGATGATGAATCCTTTTCAGATATTGAAAAAACTGAATACCGTTTTGAAGATTTGGTGAAGCCAGGCGATCCAGAGAATTTTATCCACATTCCGATGTCATCTCACGGAAGAATTGTTGAACTTCCATCCTTGGCTCGTCATTCACTGGACGAAATAGGCCTCAGTGTATCTACCGGCCCAGTTGTTGATTTCAGATTACGAGAATATTTACATCAGCTACCTGAAGAAGGAACAGTTCCTCTGCTTTATCCGGCGCATTTCAGCAATGCAGGGATCATGTGGCCTATAAAAGAAATGAAGAAACCGAATGCTATAGAATGTAATGACATCACAAAAAAATGGCTATTTCCAATCGGATATTATTGCACTGTCCGTCGCTTTTCATCCAAGGAGGAAAGGCGGCGTATCGTGGCCAACGTTGTTGATCCTGATATCTTTCAAGGTGCCTCATTGTTAGGATTTGAGAATCATCTCAATGTTTTTCACGAACAGAGAAAAGGGATGTCTAAGAAATTAGCATGGGGACTAGCTACCTATTTGAATGCGCCCATCGTTGATGACTATTTCAGGCAATTTAATGGGCACACACAAGTCAACGCTACGGACTTAAGGTGCTTGCGGTATCCAAGCAGAGAAAAGCTCATCAGGCTTGGCGAATTGGCAATGGAAAGAACTTTCGATCCATATGAAATAAATTTGCAATTAGAGGCCTTGAAAAATGACTGAGAAGGAAACCCGCATAAAGGAAGCCATCGAAATTTTGCAAGCTTTGGGCTTACCGAAGGCCCAGCAAAACGAGCGTTCTGCCCTTTGCCTCTTAGCACTCCTAAATCTTACACCTACGAAAAATTGGCCAGAGGCAGAAAATCCACATATGGGAATAACACCCATCATGGAATGGGTACGCGAGCATTACGACAGGGAATATGCGCCAAATACACGTGAAACCTTCCGCAGGCAGACCATGCATCAGTTTTGTGACGCCGGTTTGGTGCTTTATAATCCTGATAAACCAGAACGCCCTGTCAACAGCCCAAAAACCGTATACCAAATAGAGCCCGAAGCTCTTGCTTTGTTGCGCGCATATGGAACCACAGAATGGAATAATAAACTGAATTCCTATCTGGCTAAGAAGAAGACATTGGCGGAACGGTATGCGCGTGAGCGAAAACAATGCCTCATACCAGTTAGATATAAAGGAGATAAAATCACCCTGAGCCCAGGAGAACATAGTGCGCTTATTAAAGCTATCATTGAGGAATTCGCTCCACGCTTCGCACCAGGCAGTGAATTGGTTTACGTGGGAGATACGGGAAATAAATGGCGATACTTTGATAACGATCTACTCTCCAAGTTAGGTATCACTATCGATACGCATGGAAAGATGCCGGATGTCGTTTTATATTTCCCTAAGAAAAATTGGCTATTATTGGCCGAAGCTGTTACCAGCCATGGGCCTATAGATACGAAACGGTATACTGAGTTGGCGGCATTATTCGCCAACTCCACTGCTGGACTGGTATATGTAACCGCTTTTCCGAGTAAAGAGGTGATGGGGCGTTATATCAGCGAAATTGCTTGGGAAACGGAAGTCTGGGTTGCAGAGTCACCTTCGCATCTTATTCATTTTAATGGCGAACGGTTCCTTGGACCATATAATGGTTGAGGAAAATAGCCTCTCGCAATGATAGATACAAGCCTCTGGCTGGAACCTGTGGCGCTTTCTTCCTCAAAATACTTTTCAGCGCATGAATTGAGCACATTGTTGCGTCATGTTATGAAGCACAGGCTACGGTTGCTGGAGGCGTGGCATGACCATTTCGGCAGTTGAAGCGCAGGCTCTGGCGCGGGATGTGGCCTTCACGGAAGACGAGATGATCGTCTCGCTCGTGGATGGGCGGCGGATTGCCGTGCCGTTGGCGTGGTTTCCGCGGCTGGCCGCCGCTTCGCGGGCACAACTGGAGAACTGGGGACTGCTCGGCGACGGCGAGGGCATCCACTGGCCCGATCTGGACGAGGACATCAGCGTCGCTGGCCTGCTGCGCGGGAAAAGGGCGGCGGGGTAGGGCCTGTTGCAGGATTTATCGCGGGACGGGATTGTCTAATACCGGCTTGCACAAAGGCTGACCGGTGCAAACCGCCCCGCGCCCCCGCCCAAGCCCTTGTTTTTAATGATTTGGGGGTTGGGCGGGGGCGCGGGGCTTCTGCGTGGTTCCTTATGCATTCTGGTAT
>JALVRJ010000265.1 GCA_027031305.1 Hyphomicrobiales bacterium
CTCTCCCCGCCGCCCGTCGGTCAGCGCCACCGCGCCGGCTTCGCGCAACAGTCCCACCTCGCTCATGTGCTCGCCGCGCAGGCCCCTGGTGATGGCGGCCATGGGGTGCACCCGCACCTTCGAGGTGCCACGCGCCCGGCGCAGGATGAAGTCGACGATGGCGGCGTCATCGATCACCGGGTCGGTGTCCGGCATGACGATCATCGTCGTCACCCCGCCCGCCGCCGCCGCCGCCGAGGCCGTGGCCAGCGTTTCGCGGTATTCGAAGCCCGGCTCCCCGGTGAACACCCGCATGTCCACGAGCCCGGGCAACAGCCACTTGCCGGCGCAGTCGAGGATGGTCTCTTCCGGCACCCCGTGCGAACGCGCCACGTCCGCCGTCACCTCCGCGCCCGCGGCCACGATCCGCCCATCCTCGATGATGACGCCACCGGGGCCGTTCAGCCCTTGCGCGGGGTCGACGAGCCGCGCGTTCACCAGCGCCCGCGCGACAGTGCCGCCGGGCGCGCCACGATGCGCTCCGGGTACCGTGTCCGCGCTCATGCCGCCGCCTCCCGTTCCAGGTTGCGCGCCAGCGCGTCCAGCACCGCCATGCGCACGGCCACGCCCATCTCCACCTGTTCGCGGATCACCGAGCGCGGCCCGTCGGCGACGCTCGAGTCGATCTCCAGCCCCCGGTTCATCGGCCCCGGATGCATGACGATGGCGTCTTTCTTCGCCAGCCGCAGGCGTTCCTCGTTCAGGCCCCAGAACCGGTAGTATTCGCGCTCCGAGGGAATGAAGGCGCCGTCCATGCGCTCCTTCTGCAAGCGCAGCATCATCACCACGTCCACCCCCCGCAGCCCATCCTCCATCGAGTGATGCACCTCGACCCCCAGCCGCTCCACGCTTGGTGGCAACAGCGGGCCGGGCCCGACGATGCGCACTCGCGCGCCCATGCGCGACAGCAGGATGATGTTGGAACGCGCCACGCGTGAGTGGCGGATGTCGCCGCAGATCGCCACGCCGATGTTTTCCAGCTTGCCCTTGTGACGGCGGATGGTCAGCGCGTCCAGCAGCGCCTGGGTGGGGTGCTCGTGCCAGCCGTCGCCGGCGTTGATCACCGCGCAGCCAACCTTCTGCGCCAACAGTTCCGCCGCGCCGGAGTGTTGGTGACGAATGACCAGCAGGTCGGGGTTCATGGCGTTCAATGTTACCGCCGTGTCCAGCAGGGTTTCGCCCTTGGAGACGGAGGAGCCCTTCACGCTCATGTTCATCACGTCCGCGCCCAGGCGCTTGCCGGCCAGCTCGAAGGAGCTTTGCGTGCGGGTGGAAGGCTCGAAGAACAGGTTGATTTGCGTGCGCCCGCGCAACAGGCTGGTCTTCTTGTCGCGCCGGCGGTTGAGCGCCACGTATTCCTCCGCCAGGTCCAGCAGGGCGGAGATCTCCCCGACGGAAAGCCCGGCCACCCCCAACAGGTGCCGGGAGCGCAATATGGCCGGCCTGTCCAGCGGATCCCTCGACATGTCCTGTTCAGTAGCGCACGGGCCCCGCCCCTGCCAAGGTGGCCTCAGGCATTGTCAACAATCCACTTCATGCGGCCGCCGCGCCCCGGCGCCACTGCGTCCCGGCCGACGGTGTCAGGCGAAAGAAGGTCGGCCGCTCGAACAGGTATTTCAGCGGCGTGTGGCGCACGATGGCGTGCAGCGCCAGCGGACCACACACCGCCACGCTCAGCACGATGGCGGAAATGATGTCCGGCCCCAGCCCTGGCGCCACCTGCACCAGCACGATGCGCGTGGCCGCCATGAACAGGAAGAAGGCGACGTAAACCACCAGCGAACGCTCGCCCACCAGCCGCACGAAGCCGAACAACGGCCCGCCCAGCCGCGCCATGACGACGCCCATGGCCACCACCGCCAGCGCGCCGATGAAGCCCAGCGCCAGCGAGATGGCCGGCAGCTTGGCCACGCCTTCCACGCCCGGAGCCGTGACCAGGGCCATCCAGGAGGAATCGGGCAGGTTGGTGAACACCATCGCCGCGTTCATCAGCGCCCAGGCCAGCAACAGCGCGAACAGCATCGGCAACGAGGCCTTGCGCACCTCCTCCGCCCAGCGGAAGACATGGGGCGCGGCCACGTATCCGGCGAAGAAGTAGACGAAACGCGCGGCGAATTCGTCCGGCACCATCCAGCCAGTATGAACGGGCAGGATTTCCAGCAACGCCGCCACCGAAAACACCGCCCACGCCGGCACGTTTTTCACCAGCTTCACCACCACGGCGAAAATGGCCAGCATGTAGATGAACCACAGGTGCGAATAGGGGTCGACATAGGACAGCAGGTATTCCTTCCACGCGCCCGCCACGCCGACCTCGGGCAGCATGAAGGGCAGGGCGGCGAGGATGGCAATGTGCATCCATACCAGGTAGAACCAGGCGAAGTGCACCACCCGCCGGTCAAGGAAGTCGCGCCACGGCCAGTCGATACGCCGTGCCAGGAACAACCCCGACAGCAGGAAGAAGGCCGGAATCCTGAACGGGCGGGCCCACTCCACGATGTAGGCGAACCAGGTGCAGTCCCCCAGCGCCTTCTGCACTCCCAGCGAGGAGTGCAGCATGATGACCATGATCAGGCTCAGGCCCTTGGCGTAATCCACCCAGTCGATGCGCCTTTTCACCGCCGCGCGGCTGGTGGAGGAATTGGTGGCGTTGGCAAGGGGCATGGTGGCGTGTCCCGGATTGAAACGGCGGTTCGGGTTCACGCAAGACGCAGCAAGGATCGTGCCGGGAAGGGACGAAAAAGGATGGATGAAGGCGGCGCACGAGGGGCGCGTTCCCGCCCGATGCTCACTGCGCCATGCGCATGGCCAGCCAGATGAACAGCGGCATGGTCAGGAACGACAGAACCACCTGCGCCGTTGCCGCCGCCGCGTAGAATTCCGCATCACCACCCATTTGCCGCGCCAGCACATATCCCGACACCGCCGTTGGCACCGCCGCCGCCACCACCATGATGACCAGCTGATCTCCCGCCAGGCCGAACGCCAGCCCCAGCGCCAGGGCCAGCAGCGGCGCCAGGAAAAGCTTCATGCCGACGGTCGCCAGCACCTCGCGCCGGGCGTGCTTCAGCGCCCGCCAGCTTAGCCCCGCGCCCAGCGTCAGCAGGGAGATGCCCAGCGCCCCGCGCCCTAGCAGTTCCAGCGTGGAAACGATAACGCCCTCGCGCGGCAGGCCCGAGAGCTTCCACGCCACTCCGATGGCAATGGCCCAAAGGAAGGGGTTTTTCAAAAGCTGGCGCAACACCAGCCCCGGCGTCGCGCGCGCCTTGCCCGCGTGCATGGCCAGCACCGCCACGTTGGCCACGTTGAGCCACGGAATCATGGCGGCGAACGCGATGGCGATGATGGCCACGCCGTCCAGGCCGAACAAGCGCTCGACGATGGCGAAGGCCACGAACCCGTGCCAGCGGGTGGCGGTCTGGAAGAAGGAAGTGAAGGTGGGCCCGCTCATGTCGAACGCGCGCGCCAGCGGCCGCCGCATGGCATAGGCCAGCACCGTCAGCACGATCACGAAGACAAACAGCGCCAGCCCGAAGGAGGACAGCGAGGCGAAGGACAGCCGCGATCGCGCCAGCGTGACGATCAGCAGCGCCGGAAACAGCAGCCAGTAGAGCAATGCCTCCACCCCGCGCCAGTGCTCCGCCGGCACCGCCCCGCTCTTGCGCAGGGTGAACCCCAGCGCGATGAGCAGCATGACGGGAAGAAGCGCACTGGCGACGGCGGTCATGGTGGGCTCCGTTCGAGAGACAGGGAAGAAAACGCTAAGCGACGATGCTGCACGGCGGCAAATATGGCGCGATGGGACGCGCCCGCCCACAGTCAACGCGGGGTAAGAGCAGGAAAGAGGCGCGTAAAATCAGGAAGAAGCGTTGGAAACCTCTACCAGTTTTTCCATCGCCGCCCGCGCCGCGCCGGAGTCGATGCTCTGCGCCGCCAGTGCCGCGCCTTCGGCGATGTCGGCGGCCTTGCCGGCCACCACCATCGCCGCGCCGGCGTTCAGCAGCACCGCGTCGCGGTAGGCGTTCTTCTCGCCGTTCAGCACCGCGCGCAGGGCGGCGGCGTTGTGCTCGGCGTCACCCCCCTTGATCTCCTCGAAGGCGTGGCGCGACAGACCCGCGTCCTCCGGCGTGATCTCGAAGGTGCGCACCTCGCCATCCTTCAGCTCCGCCACCCAGGTGGTGCCGGTGGGGCTGATTTCGTCCAGCCCGCCATTGTCGTCGCCCTCGCCATGCACCACCCACGCGGCCTCGCAGCCAAGCTCCTTCAGCACGTGCGCCAGCGGCTCCACCCATTCCTTCGAGAACACGCCGGTCAGCTGGCGCTTCACGCCCGCCGGGTTGGAAAGCGGGCCCAGCAGATTGAAAATGGTGCGCGTGCC
>JALVRJ010000266.1 GCA_027031305.1 Hyphomicrobiales bacterium
CTGCACCGGGGCACGGAGAAGCTCATCGAAACCAAGACCTGGCACCAGGCGGTGCCCTATTTCGACCGGCTGGACTACGTGGCGCCGATGAACCAGGAGCACGCCTTCGTGCTGGCGGCGGAAAAGCTGCTGGGCATCGAGGTGCCATATCGTGCGAAGGTCATCAGGGTGCTGTTCTCGGAAATTGGCCGGTTGTTGTCGCACCTGCTGAACGTTACCACGCAGGCCATGGACGTGGGCGCGCTGACCCCGCCGCTGTGGGGCTTCGAGGAACGTGAGAAGCTGATGATCTTCTACGAACGCGCCTCCGGGGCGCGGATGCACGCGGCCTATTTCCGCATCGGCGGGGTGCATCAGGATCTGCCGCCGGAGCTGATCGACGATATCGGCGCGTTCTGCGAGACGCACCCGAAGGTGCTGGACGACATCGAGGGCCTGCTGACCGATAACCGGATCTTCAAGCAGCGCAACGCGGACATTGGCGTCATTTCGGTGGAAGAGGCCTTCGCGCGCGGATTCTCGGGCGTCATGGTGCGTGGCTCGGGCGCGGCGTGGGACCTGCGCAAGGCGATGCCCTACGAGATCTATGACGAGCTCGACTTCAAGGTGGCGGTGGGTCGCCATGGCGACTGCTATGACCGCTATCTGGTGCGCATGGAGGAGATGCGCCAGTCCGTGCACATCATGAAGCAGTGCGTGGAAATCCTGTCCTCACAAAAGGGGCAGGGCGAGGTGCTGGTGGATAACCGCAAGGTGGCCCCACCGCGCCGGGCCGAGATGAAGACCTCCATGGAAGCGCTCATCGAGCACTTCAAGCTCTATACCGAGGGGGTGAAGGTGCCCGAAGGCGAGGTCTACGCGGCGGTGGAGGCGCCGAAGGGCGAGTTTGGCGTCTATCTCGTCTCGGACGGCTCCAACCGGCCCTATCGCTGCAAGATCCGGGCGCCGGGCTTCGCGCACCTGGCGGCCATGGACTACATGGGGCGCGGGCACATGCTGGCCGATATCTCGGCGCTCATCGGTTCCATGGATATCGTGTTCGGGGAGATCGACCGATGACTTGGATGGCCATGCACAAGGCATGTCTGGCGCTCTCTTGTCGTCATTGCCGGGCTTGTCCCGGTAATCCAGGGCCATTTGTTCGGGCGTTTCCCTGCACGTCTGCCTGGATGCCCGAGATCCCCGGCATGCGCCGGGGACAGGCAAGTCCGGGCATGACACAGGAAACGGAGATCGACCGATGAGTTTCCGCAGGCTTCATCCCGAGCAGCCGGACAGCTTCGAATTCACGCCGGAGAACCTGGCGTGGGCGAAAGAGGTCATCGCGCGCTATCCACAGGGGCGGCAGGCCTCCGCCGTCATTCCACTGCTGATGCGGGCGCAGGAGCAGAACGGTGGCTGGGTGACCGAGCCGATGATCCGCTATATCGCGGAGATGCTGAACATGCGGCCCATCCGCGTGCTGGAGGTGGCGACCTTCTACACCCAGTTCCAGCTCAAGCCCGTGGGGAAGAAAGCGCACGTGTGGGTGTGCGGCACCACGCCGTGCCGGCTGCGCGGGGCGGAAGAGCTCATCAAGGTGTGCAAGCGGCGCATCGCGGAGAAGGCGCACACGCTCTCCGATGACGGCGATTTCTCGTGGGAAGAGGTGGAGTGTCTGGGGGCGTGTTCCAACGCGCCGATGATCCAGATCGGCGAGCGCGTTTACGAGGATCTGACGCCGGAGCGCTTCGAGGAGATCCTGGATGCCATCGCCGCCGGCGAATGGCCGGAGCCGGGGCCGCAGAATGGGCGCAAATCCTCCGAGCCGCTGGGCGGGCCGACGACGTTGACCGACGAGTCGCTGTTCAGCAGGGGGTCGGATGCCGAGGCGCTGATTTTCGGTCAAGGCAAGGGCGCGAAGGGGAAGGCGGTGCCCAAAAAGCCTGCCGCGAAGAAGACCGCCGAGGACAAGCCCGCAGGAAAAAAGACCACTTCCACCAGACCGGCGGCGTTGGCCGATTTGGCGAAAGTGCGGACGCCCTCCGAGGAAGAGGTGGAAAATGCCGCGCCGGTGCAACCGAAGCTGTATGAAACTCCGCCGGAGAAGGTGGACGACTTGAAGCTCATTTCCGGCGTCGGGCCGGTGCTGGAAAAGCTGCTGCATCGGCTGGGGGTCTACACTTTCGAGCAGATCGCCAGCTGGGGCCCGGGCGAGGTCAAGTGGGTGGACGAACATCTGGAAGGGTTTCATGGCCGCATCCTGCGCGACAAATGGGTGGAGCAGGCAGCGGCGCTGGCCATCGGCGAGGAGGAATACGAGAAGCGCTTCGGCAGGAAGCCGCGGTGAGCGTCATGCCGTCACCCCGGCGGAAGCCGGGGTCTCGTGCAGAAAACTCATGAGTGTGCGGCACGAGATGCCGGCTTCCGCCGGCATGACGGGAAAATGGGCGGAATGACAGGGAGAAGGCGAGGCGAACGGGTCTACGTCATCCCCGCGAAGGCGGGGATCCATTGACCGGGATGGATTCCCGCTTTCGCGGGAATGACGGAGTAGGGGCGGGAATGACGGAGTAGTGGTGGGAATGACGGAGTAGGGGCGGGAGTGACCGACAAGGGTCGGGAATGACGGAAACGGGCAGGGCTGCTGGAGAAAGAGACTGGCGGTGTGAGAAACGAGCGAAACAGGCATGAGCGAGGCGCGTGAACAGGAAAGTGGTGTGAAGCGCGGGGCGCAAGGTGCAACCTGCGAGACGGGCGCGGGCGGTAGCGCCGTTTGCGCAACTGGCTCCTGCGCCAGCGGCAATTGCGTGCGCAACGCGCTCATCCGCCTCGTGGTGGTGGCGGCGGTGCTGGCGGGCGTGGCTTTCCTGACCGGACAGATGGCCTGGCTGCTGCTCTCCGGCTTGCTGGTGTTCACGGCCACCGTCCTGTGGGGTCTGGACAAGCTGCCCGCGCGCCGGGCCTGAGGGAGATACAGGGATGCTGAGCGACAAGGACCGCATCTACACGAACCTCTACGGGTTTCATGACCCGGGCCTGAAGGGCGCGCTGGCGCGCGGTGTCTATGATGGCGTGAAAGGGTTCATCGAAAAGGGCAAGGACTGGATCATCGAGGAGGTGAAGACCTCGGGCCTGCGCGGCCGTGGCGGCGCGGGCTTCCCGACGGGGCTCAAGTGGTCGTTCATGCCCAAGGAGGTGGGCGAGCGCCCGCATTATCTCATCGTCAACGCTGACGAGTCGGAGCCTGGCACCTGCAAGGACCGCGAGATTCTGCGCCATGATCCGCACCGGCTCATCGAGGGCATGATCCTCGCTTCCTGCGCGGTGCAGGCGCACACGGCCTGGATCTATTTCCGCGGCGAGTTCATGGCGGAGCGGCACGCCTTCGAGGCCGCCGTGCAGGAGGCTTACGATGCCGGAATCCTGGGCAAGAACAGCGTGTTCGGCTGGGACCTGGACATCGTGGTGCACCACGGCGCGGGGGCCTACATCTGCGGCGAGGAAACGGCGCTGATCGAATCCATCGAGGGCAAGAAGGGCCAGCCGCGCCTCAAGCCCCCGTTTCCGGCCAATGCGGGCCTGTATGGCTGCCCGAGCACGGTGAACAACGTCGAGAGCATTGCCGACGTGGGCGAGATCCTGCGCCGGGGCGGGGAGTGGTTCGCCTCGCTGGGCAAGCCGAACAACACCGGCACCAAGCTGTTCTGCATCTCCGGCCATGTGGAGCGCCCCTGCGTGGTGGAAGAGGAGATGGGCATCACCTTCCGCGAGCTGATCGACACCCATTGCGGCGGCATACGCGGTGGCTGGGACAACCTGTTGGCGGTCATTCCCGGCGGTTCGTCGGTGCGGCTGGTGCCTGCGGAGCAGATCGTCGACTGCCCGCTCACCTTCGACGACCTGATGAAGCTCGGCTCCGGCCTTGGCACGGCGGGCATGATCGTGATGGACAAATCCACCGACATCATCCGCGCCATCGCCCGCCTCATCTATTTCTACAAGCACGAATCCTGCGGGCAGTGCACGCCCTGCCGCGAGGGCACGGGCTGGATGTGGCGGGTGCTGGAGCGCATGGCGGAAGGCCGGGCGGAGAAGCGCGAGATCGACCTGCTGTTCGAGGTGTCCAAGGAGATCGAGGGGCATACCATCTGCGCGCTGGGGGACGCGGCGGCGTGGCCGGTGCAGGGGCTGATCAACCACTTCCGCGACGAGATCGAGCGGCGCATCGACGAATACACCGCGCGGGCGGACGTGGAAGGGTCGACGGTGAAGGAGATGGAGAAGGCGGCGGGGGGGTAATCACACCGTCACCCCGGCGCAAGCCGGGGTCTCGTGCCGCGGACTCATGAGGGTGTGGCGCGAGATTCCGGCTTTCGCCGGAATGACGAGAAAAGGGCCGAAATGACGAGAAAAGGGCCGGAATGAC
>JALVRJ010000267.1 GCA_027031305.1 Hyphomicrobiales bacterium
CCCGACGGCATAGCCGATTCCAAGAAGCTCACCGCCGCCGCCCGCGCCCACCTCTGCAAGGAGCTCCATCGCCGCGCCCACGTCGGCGTGGGGCAGGCCACGGCGGCGGAAATCGACGCCCTGAATATCCACCACGCCACCCTACTCGCCATGCGCCGTGCCTTCGATGCCCTGTGCGCCGCGCTGGAGCGCGCCGGTGCGCCATGTGCGCCGGCCTTCGCGCTGGTGGACGGCAAGTTCGCGCCCGACCTGCCCTGCGGGGCGCAAGCCGTGGTGAAGGGTGACGCGAAGGTGCTCTCCATCGCCGCCGCCTCCATCATCGCCAAGCATCACCGCGACGTACTGATGACGGAACTCGACGAACGCTACCCCGGCTACGGCTTCGCCCAACACAAGGGCTATCCGACGAAAATACACTTGCAGGCGCTGGAACGGCTCGGCCCCTGCCCGGAACACCGCCGCGGCTATGCCCCGGTGCGCCGCGTGTGCGAAGGAGGGTAGGGGGCGGGGCTTCAGGCAAACGCGCCGCCGCCATCACCCAAGCCGCCGGAACCGCTCCAGGAATACCTCCCGCGCCCGTTCCGCTGGCCATGGCTCCAGTGCCAGCAGCCTGTCCACGTTCGCTCCCTTCAGCCCGCGCGGGCGGCCAAAGAAGCGCGCCGCTTCCGCGTCCGAAAAGCCCGCCAGCCTTGTCGCCTCGATGAAGGCCGAGGCCCTGTCCGCCCGCTTGATGAGCTGTTCCACCCACCGAGGCACTTCCGCCGGCAGGCCGAAGCGGATGTGGATGGCCCGTTCCAGCCGCTGCTCGAAATCCTTGTAGTCCAGCCCCAGCGCCGCCTTGAACGGGCTTATCATGTCGCCGATCACATATTCCGGCGCGTCGTGCAGCAGCGCCGCCAGCCGCCAGCGCCGGTCCAGCTGTGGCTTGAACATGGTGGCCAGTTGCTCCACCAGCACGCAGTGTTGCGCCACCGAGAAGGGATGTTCGCCCAGCGTCTGCCCGTTCCACCGCGCCACCCGCGAAAGCCCCAGCGCGATGTCCTCGATCTCGATGTCCACCGGCGAGGGATCCAGCAAGTCCAGCCGCCGCCCCGACAACATGCGCTGCCACGCCCGCGCCGGCTTCGGCGCGCCGGCGGACGTCTTCGTCCTGGCGGATTCGTTGGGTGCCTTGCTCATGCGCACATGGATAGCGGCAACGCGCTCATTCCGCCAGCGCCCGCACCGCTTCGTGCCGCCAGCAGCTCGTCAGGTGGTCGTTCGTCATGCCCACCGCCTGCATGAAGGCGTAAACCGTCACCGGCCCGCAGAAGCGAAAGCCCAGCCGCTTCATCTCGCGCGAGACGCGGCGCGACAGGGCCGTCTCCGCCGGCACCTCCTCCTTGCGTGCGAACGCCGGTTGCAGGGGCCGCCCATCGACGAAATTCCACAGGTAAGAGCTGAACCACCGTGGTCCGCCACGCTCCATGATCACCCGTGCGTTCGTTATCGCCGCCTCGATCTTCGCCCGGTTGCGGACGATCCCCGCGTCTTTCGTCAGCCGGTCGACATCGCGTGCGTCGAACGCCGCCACCTTCGCCACCTCGAAGCCAGCGAAGGCCCGTCGGAAGGCCTCGCGCTTGCGCAATATCACCAGCCACGACAGCCCCGCCTGGAAGGCGTCCAGCACGAACTTCTCGAACAACCTTTGCCCGTCATGCTCGGGCACGCCCCATTCCTCGTCGTGATAGCGCACATAGAGATCATCGTGTCCGCACCACCCGCAGCGGCACCGCCCGTCCTCGTGCCGGATTACGTCTTCATCCCATTTGATGCCCATGCAACAGATCCCGCACCATTCACGCCATCGCGCCCCCTTCATACCCGGGGCCTCCCTGCGCATCCAGTGCGGCAGGTTCCGAATTGCCCCCGGCCCTGAATGAACTTTCGCGGTCCGGCAAAGCGGGGCGGTCATGACGTGAGCCGGCGCCGTTGATTGCTTGACAGGCGCGGGATGGGACGGGCATCGTCGCGGGCATGGAGAATACCTTCACACAGGCGTTTGCGGATGCGTTCCGGATGCTGGTGCATCTGGACGCCGACGTGCTGGAGATCGTCGGGCTGTCGCTGGAGGTGTCGCTGACCGCCGTGGCGCTGGCGGCGCTGATGGGAATGCCGGCGGGAGCGGCGCTGGCGCTGCACAGGTTTCCCGGCAGGCAGCCGGTGGTGGTGCTGGTGACGGCGCTGATGGGTCTGCCGCCGGTTCTGTTGGGCCTGGTCGTCTATCTGTTGTTGTCGCGCTCCGGGCCATTGGGGGTGCTGGGGCTGCTCTATACGCCCACGGCCATGATCATCGCCCAGGCGCTGCTGGTGTTGCCCATCGTCATCGCCCTGTCGCAACGGGTCGTCGCCTCCATGTGGGAGGAATACGCCGAGCTGATGCAGTCGCTCAACGTGCGCGGTCTGCACCTTGTCCTCACCATGCTTTATGAGGCCCGCTTGGCGCTGATGACGGTGGGGTTGGCCGCCTTCGGGCGGGCCATCGCCGAAGTGGGGGCGGTGATGATCGTCGGCGGAAACATCAACCATGCCACGCGCGTGATGACCACGGCCATCGCACTGGAAACCTCGCGCGGCAACCTGTCGCTGGCGCTGGCGCTGGGGCTCGTGTTGCTGCTGCTGGCGCTGCTGGTGAATGTCGGGGTGCACGTCGTGGCGCGCATTTCCGGAGAAAGGAACATGGTGGCGGCATGAGCAAAAGAATGCCTTTGGCCTGCGTGCTGGCCATTGTTGTCGGCCTGTCGTCGGCGTTCCTCGCGGCTTCGCACGCGTGGGCCGAGGAAAGCATCATCCTGCAATCCACCACCTCCACGCAGAACTCCGGCCTGCTGGACTGGCTGTTGCCGAGGTTCGAGAAGCGAACCGGCATTCATGTGAAGGTGGTGGCGGTGGGCACCGGGCAGGCGCTGAAGAACGCCGCGCGCGGCGACGGTGACGTGGTGCTGGTGCACGCGCGCAGGCTGGAGGAGGATTTCGTGCGCGCCGGCCACGGGGTGGATCGGCGCGACGTGATGTACAACGATTTCGTCATCGTTTGCCCGAAGGACGACCCGGCGGGCATCGCGGGGCTGAAGGACGCGGCGGAGGCACTGAAGCGCATCGCGCGAACGAAGACTCGCTTCATCTCGCGCGGGGACGATTCCGGCACCCATCACAAGGAGCTGAGCCTGTGGCGGGCCGCCGGCATTGACCCGCGCAAGGCCAGCGGCAAATGGTATCTTGAGGCCGGGCGCGGCATGGGGGCGACGCTGAACATGGCCGCCGCCATGGGCGCCTGCACGCTGACCGACCGCGGCACCTGGATCGCGCACGGCAATCGTGGCGACTTGACCATTGTCGTTCAGGGCGATCCGAAACTGTTCAATCAATACGGTGTGATCCTGGTGAACCCGGAGCGCCACCCGCACGTGAAGGAAAGGACGGCGCGGAAGTTCATCGACTGGCTGACCGGCCCGGAGGGGCAAGGGCTCATCGCCGCCTACCGGTTGAAGGGGCAGCAGCTGTTCTTTCCCAACGCGTCGGCCTCCGCGCCGAAAACGGATGATGAATAAGGAGCGCGACTGACATGGACGCCTTTGTTCTGCTGGTGCTGGTAACCTTGAAGGGTGGCGGCCTGCCGATGGTGAATTTCGTGAAATTCCCCGACATCGCCGCTTGCGAGGAGCGTGCCGATCAGCTCTCCACGGTGCTGGTGAAGGGGGGCTACCAGGTGCTGGAGCGCGCCTGCGTGATGGGCATCCAGCATTTCACGCCGCACCGGCACAGGAAGAGCAAGGGCGACAAGGGCAAGCCGAGAAAGGCGCCACCGAAATACCTCTACCTGGTGGCGTTGAGCGGCGAGCGCGTGCTGGCCATGCCGCGGCACGACAGGGAAGCCTGCGTGCGAGAGGCGAAGGAGCGCGCGCAAAAGGCGGCCGGACAGCAAGGCGGGGTGAAGGTACGTTATTACTGCGCCGTTTCCGACCAGGCGCTCATCGACGATCGCGACTATGAGAACATGCGGCGCCGCGAGGCGCGGCGGCGCTACCAGGAACACCTGCAAAAACAACGGATGCAGCAACGGCAGCGGATGGAGCCGGGCGGAAAGACGGCGCCGAAACGACCGTGAGGCGGCTCGCTCAGGCCCCGCCAGACGGTTGCCGGCCCGGCCGCGCGGTGGCCGAGTCGCGCCAGAAGGCGGTGCCGCTGAGAAGCTTCATGCCCCAGCCGGTGTCCAGCAGGCGATAGGTGACATCACGCAGAAACGGGCTGGTGCCCCAGGAAAGGTCCAGCCCCACCCCGGCGGCCCACATGAGGCAGTCATAGACTTTCTCACGCAGCAGGCCATCACCCTCGAAAATGGCGTCGATGGTATCC
>JALVRJ010000268.1 GCA_027031305.1 Hyphomicrobiales bacterium
GTATATTGGTCCACCGTTTCGTGCGGTCGCCGCCAGCGGTATTCGTAACACGGCACGATTTTGCGCACGGTCGGCATGAACAGCGGCCCGAAGGGGTTTTTCGATGGATGCCGGCCGCCGATCACCGGCGTGCGCCCGGAAATGGACATGGTGCCGATGGTCGAGCCGTGATAGCTCTGCCGGCGGGAGATGATGTGATCGCGCGAGCCCTCGCCGCGCTCCACCTGGATCTGCCGCGCCAGCTTGATGGCCGCCTCGTTGGCCTCCGAGCCACCGGAGAGAAAGAACACCCGCCAGCGGCCTCCCGGCGCGCGTTCGGAGAGCATCTCCGCCAGCTCCTCCGCCGCGTCGTTGGTGAAGAAGGCCGTGTGCGCGAAGGGCATTTTCTCCAGTTGGCGGCGGATCGCGGCGATAACCTTCGGGTGGCCGTGGCCCAGGCAGGACACCGCCGCCCCACCCGAGGCGTCGAGATAGGCCTTGCCGGTATTGTCGTGGATATAGACGCCCTCGGCCCGCACGGCGCGGGGCAGGGCGGTGCGCAGGCTGCGATGCAAGACGTGGGTGGGAACGGGCACAGGCATGGCGACACTGGCCTCGTGCTATGGGGTGGAAGGGAAGGGCGTGTTCGTCAGGGCCTCGAAGGAAAAGGAACGAGCCTCGCTGTTGTGCGTTCCGGCCTCCTGCAATTGCGCTGATTCTAGCGCCGCCAATGGTGCGCACAAGTCAAAAATGACCGGCGCGGGGGCTTCGTCATGCTTGCTCAAGCCCGCCAGTCGCCCAGCACCGCCTGCACCAGCGCCAGCGCCGCCACACCGGCGGTGTCCGCCCGCATGATGCGCGGGCCGATGCGAATGGCGTGCACGAAAGGCAGGCGGCGCAGCATTGCGCGTTCTTCCCGCGAGAAGCCGCCCTCCGGGCCGATGAGCACCGCCAGGGGACCCGGCTCCACCTGCCGCAATGCCGTGATGGGATCGGATATTTCCGCCGCCTCGTCGCAATGGATGATCCGTCGCGCCGGGTCCCATTCGGCCAGAACCTCTTGCAGCGGCCGCGCCTGTAGCACCTCGGGCACGAACACCAGGTTGCACTGTTCCGCCGCCTCCACGGCGTTGGCCAGCAGCTTGTGCCGGTTCACCTTGCGCACCACCGTGTGCTTCGTGATGACGGGCCTCAGGCGCCGCGCCCCCATTTCGGTGGCCTTCTGCGCCACATAGTCCATGCGCGCGGACTTCAGCGGCGCGAACAGATAGTCGATGTCCGGCGGCGGCGTGGGATCGGCCAGTTTCTCGTTGCAGCGCGCCTTGCCTGCCTTCTTCTTCAGCGTCGTTATCTCGCACAGCCACTCCCCGTCGCGGCCATTGAACAGCCGCACCGCGCCCCCTGCCCCCAGGCGCAGTACGTTCCTCAGATAGTGCACCTGTCCCGCTTCCAGCATCACTTCCGCGCCGGCGTCCAATGGTCCGGTGTGATGCAACCTGGGAACACGGTGCAGGGCAAGTGGCTCGGTCATGATTTCTCCTCCTGGTTCGGCATGTGCGGCGGTGAGCAAATCACATGCGTCTCTCGCGGGCAACGGGATGCCGACGAAAGCGGAATTGCCCGCCGCAAGAGGTGGAGCGCGGCAATGAATTGCGCTATATGCGAAGGCGATGGGCACGCATCAGCACATACGCGAACAGCGCCCGGCGGACGCCATTCCCACGCACTGGACGGAGCGTCATCTGCCCGATGCCTGGCTGCCCTACGCCCGACTCATGCGGCTGGAGCGTCCCGTGGGCTGGCAGTTGCTGCTCATCCCGGGGCTGTGGAGCGTGACGCTCGCGCAAATCGCCGAAGGTGGCGGTTGGCCCGACTGGTGGCTGCTGGGGCTGCTGTTCATCGGCAGTGTCGTCATGCGCGGCGCCGGCTGCGTCTACAACGACATCGTCGACCGCGACATCGACGCGAAGGTGGAGCGCACGCGCAACCGCCCACTCCCTTCTGGCCAGGTGAGCCTGCAACAGGCCGTGGCCTTCATGCTGGCGCTGCTGGCGGTGGGGCTCGCCGTATTGCTCCAGCTCAAACGACCAGCGCAAGTAGTGGCCGTGGCCTCGCTGGCGCTGGTGGCCATCTACCCGTTCATGAAGCGCGTCACCTTCTGGCCGCAGCTGTTCCTGGGACTGACCTTCAACTGGGCGGCGCTTGTGGGCTGGGTGGCCGTGCGCGGACGGCTGGAATGGCCCGCCCTGCTGCTTTACACCGCCGGCGTGTTCTGGACGCTCGCCTATGATACCATCTATGCCCACCAGGACCGAGAGGACGACTTGATCGCCGGTGTCAAGTCCACCGCCCTGCGGCTCGGGGCCGCGACGCACCGGTGGCTGGTCGGCTTCTTCGCCACCACCGTGCTCTTTCTGGCGCTGGCTGGCTGGTCGGCGGCGGCGGGGCCGTTCTGGTATGCCGGCGTGCTGGCTGCGGCGGTGCACGCCGCATGGCAGGTGCGCACGCTGGATATCGACGACGCCCGCTGCTGCCTGAAACTGTTCCGTGCCAACCGCGACTTCGGCCTGCTCGTTTTCGCCGGGGCGCTGATCGATTCCGTGGCCAGGGGCATGGGCCTGTATTGAAATCCGGTCTCGCCTCTTCTGATGGTGGAAAGGGCATTGGCGAGCCACGCCCGGTTGGGGCAGGGTGGCGACCGAAAGGCGCATCGCGCAACGAGATCTGGATGACAGGGCCATGAACAAACGCACCATCACGCTCACATGCGAGGCCTGCGGCGCGCAAGGGCGGGCGGAAATTAGCGGCATCGTGGAGTTGAAGGACGTCCTGCCCAGGCGCTGGAAGCGGCGCATCATCAACCACCGCGCCTACATCCTGTGCGACGTCTGTGGCCACCCGGTGCAGTTCACCGGCGGCATTTCGCCCTATCTGCTGGATGCGCTCGACCTGCCGCCGAACGCCACCTGCGACATCGAGGAAATCGACGATTTCAGGGGCGACCCTGACCTCGTGACCTGGCGCCGCTGGCGCCGCGGCAAGGACGGCGGCAAGTAGGATTTCTCACCACGTTGTGTTGTGAAAGGCATGGCAAGGAAGCGCCAATGGCGAAAAACCGCCATTGGCGCTTCTCCTTGACAAAATGCCGGAAACTCATTCCCCCTCGAACTCTGCCAGCGTGTGCACCTTCACGCCTTTCTTGCGCAGCCGCGCGGAGCCGCCCAGGTCGGGCAGGTCGATGACGAAGGCCGCCGCCACCAGTTCGCCACCTGATTCGCGAATCAGGTCGATGGCCGCCTCCGCCGTGCCGCCGGTGGCGATGAGGTCATCCACCAGCAACACCTTGTCGCCTTCGCTAATGGCGTCCGCGTGCACCTCGATGCGGTCGACGCCGTATTCGAGCTCGTAGTCCTTGCCGATGACCTTCCACGGCAGCTTGCCCTTCTTGCGGATGGGCACGAAGCCGCGGCCCAGCTCGTGCGCCACCGCGCCGCCGAGGATGAATCCGCGCGCCTCGATGCCGATGACGTAGTCGATGTCCTCTTCCAGGAACGGCCAGACAAGCTCGTCCACCGCCGCCCGCAGGCCGTGGGCGGAGGCCAGCAGCGTCGTGATGTCGCGGAAGATGATGCCCGGTTTCGGATAGTCGGGAATGGAGCGGATGTATTGGCCGATGTTGAAAACCTTGCGGGTGTTGTTGTGCATGGCGCGCCCCTCCGCGAGTGATTGCCGAAGACGAATGTCCCGCCCGCCTATCAAGCACCGGAAAGGCCGGCTGGCAAGCCCGCGCAAGGCTTGACACGTCGCCCGCCGGCGGCGGAAAGTGCGCCCCATGGATGCGCACACCGACATCAACGATGCGGACACCGCGCGCCGGCCCGAGGCCGAGCTGGCCCCGGTGCTGGAGTTGCTCGACAAGCTGGTGGCCCTCGATACGGTCAGCCACCGCTCCAACCTCGAGCTCATCGCCTTCATCGAGGATTACCTCGCCCGTTTCGGCGTGCCGGCGTGGCGCGTCGACTTCGGCCCCGACAAGGCCAACCTGCTCGCTCGCGTCGGCCCGGACGCGCCCGGCGGCCTGGTGCTGTCCGGCCACACCGACGTGGTGCCGGTAAAGGGGCAGGACTGGACGTCCGATCCCTTCACGCTGCGGGTGGAGCAAGGCCGCGCTTATGGCCGCGGCACGGCCGACATGAAGGGCTTCATCGCCTGTGCTCTCGCCCTGGTGCCTCGGCTGGCCGCCATGGAGCTGAAGCGGCCGGTGTGGTTGGCCCTGTCCTGCGACGAGGAGGTGGGCTGCACCGGCGTGCGTCCCCTGTTGCGCTGGATGCAGCGCCACGTGCCGCCGGTTCAGGCCGTGTTCGTCGGCGAGCCGTCCGGCATGGAGGTGGTCAGCGCCCACAAGGGCATCAC
>JALVRJ010000269.1:0-902 GCA_027031305.1 Hyphomicrobiales bacterium
CCCGCCCGACCACCTGGTTTCCAGCATATCGGGTGGTTGGGCGGGGGAGCGGGCCGGAACCGCGCACTTCCGTGCAAAAAGCAGGCCCGCTCCCCCGCCTGACCACTGGCCCCATGATATCGGGTGGCCCAGACGTTGCGCGGCGTTGGTGT
The DNA here is from genome assembly GCA_027031305.1 of Hyphomicrobiales bacterium. Classification (GTDB taxonomy): domain Bacteria; phylum Pseudomonadota; class Alphaproteobacteria; order Rhizobiales; family Aestuariivirgaceae; genus Thermopetrobacter. The sequence goes on from JALVRJ010000269.1 coordinate 153, forward strand.
GGGCTCGCACCACCTTTTGACTTGACAGCACGCCCGTTCGATGCATTCACTGCCACGCATATGATTGACGTGTCGATGCGCCGGCTTGCTCGGCGGATGCACGCGCACAGCGCGGGCGAAACCGTGTCCGGAAAGGCCCGCGCGCGGCGGCGGATGGGGAGGAGCTTCGCCGCCCGCGAAAAGGGGAAACGAAACAGGGACAGCGCGAACAGGGAGAGGGAAATGGCAGAGGAAACCGTCGCCGACGTCAAGAAGAAGTCCATGAGCATCATCGTCACCAAGGGGTCGCTGGACTGGGCCTATCCGCCCTTCATCCTGGCCACCACCGCGGCGGCGCTGGACTTCGACGTTACGCTGTTTTTCACCTTTTACGGTCTGGCCCTGCTGAAGAAGAAGCTGGACCCCAAGTTCACCGTGCTCGGCAACGCCGCCATGGAAATGCCCATGTTCGGCACCCACATCGCCATGCCCAACATCGTGGCCATGATCCCCGGCGTGGACGCCATCGCCGGCGCCATGATGAAGAAGATGATCAAGGACAAGGGCGTGGCCTCGCTCCACGATCTGCGCGAAGCCGCCATCCTGTCCGACGTGCGCATGATCGCCTGCCAGATGACGGTGGACCTGTTCGAATACAAGCGCGAGGATCTCATCGACGAGATCGAGCTTGGCGGCGCCGCCACCTATTTCGACATCGCGGCCAACTGCCACATCAACCTGTTCATCTGAGCCTGTTATTCGGGTAACGGC
>JALVRJ010000269.1:912-4381 GCA_027031305.1 Hyphomicrobiales bacterium
GTGTTGCACACCGGCGCCACCGGGGCCGGTGTGCAACACATCTGAAAGAGGAGAAGCTGCAAATGGCTGAACACATGCTGGACGCCAAGGGCCTGAACTGCCCGCTGCCGATTCTGAAGGCCAAGAAGATGCTGGCCAGCCTGGAGCCGGGAGACATTCTCATCATCGAGGCCACCGACCCGGGTTCCGTCGCCGACTTCGCCGCCTTCTGCAGCCAGACCGGCAACGAGCTGGTCGAATCGGGCCAGGAAGGCGACGTCTTCAAGTTCAAGATCAAGAAGGTCTGACCCCGCGAACATGGGGCGAAAGCCACCGGGCGGCGCCTGAACGGCGCCGCCTTTTTTCGTTGTGTAGTGTCGAGAAGCTGCCCCATGTTGCATTTTTGCCACACGCTGGCCAAAAGCTGCCGAGAGCCGGAAAATGCTCTGGTGGAAACGGAATGCTTCATATATAGAGAAGAGAATATCTGGGGAGGCGTATATAAATTAGGATAAACTGATATATGTGCCTCCTTCGGCCGAGGGAATTGTCAGCATCCATACGCACGGAATATACGCATCCACACGCGAGGGGAGTGAAAGCATGATAGAGAAGGCACTGCGCGGGACGGTTTCCATGCTGGCGCTGGTCGGTGGCCTGGCCATGGTCGCCACCAACGCCATGGCCACCGAAGGCTATTTCCAGCACGCCTACGGCCTGCGGCACAAGGCATTGGCCGGCGCCGGCGCCGCCTCCATCGAGGACGCCACCGGCATTTCCATCAATCCCGCCGGACTGGTTGGCATCGGCAACCAGTTCAACATGGGCCTGAGCCTGTTCATGCCCTATCGTGGCTTCCGGGCCACCGGAACGATCAACGTCATCCCTGGAAATTACAAGAGCCGCAAGAAGCTCTTTCCGGTTCCGACCTTGGCCTACGTGCGCCAGCTGGATGATCGGTCCGCCTTTGCCGTATCGATCTTCGGCAACGGTGGCATGAACACCACCTACAGCGCCACGTCCGGCCTGTTCGGCATCGGTCCGTTCGGTGGCGGCAAGGCCGGCGTCGACCTCATGCAGATGTTCGTTTCCGCCGGCTATGCGCGCAAGCTGTCCGACAACTTCAGCATCGGCATCGCGCCGCTGTTCGCCATCCAGCGCTTCAAGGCCTATGGCATTGGCGGTTTTGGCATCATGTCCACCAGTCCGGGCAATCTGTCCAATCGTGGTTATAGTTATTCCTACGGTGGTGGCGTGCGCCTTGGCATGTTGTTCAAGCCCACCGACACGGTCAGCTTCGGCGCGTCCTACCAGACCAAGATGTGGATGACCCGCTTCAAGAAATACAGCGGCCTCTTCGCCGAGCGCGGCGACTTCGACATCCCCGCCAACCTGCAAGTGGGCCTCGCCTGGCAGGCGACGCCGGAGTTCAAGCTGCTGCTGGATTACCGGCATATCTTCTACAGCGATGTGGAATCCATCTCCAACCCCGGTTTCTGCTTCGCCAATCCGCCTGCCTCCATGTTGGGTGGCGGCGATGGTTGCGGATTCCATTGGCGCGACACCAACACCATCAAGCTGGGGCTGGAGTATCAGGCCACGAATGACCTCATCCTGCGTGCCGGCTACTCCTATACCTTCCCCAATCCGGTGCGCAAGCGGGCGGTGCTGTTCAACACCATCGCACCGGGCGTGGTGCAACATGAAATTACCGGTGGCGCCACTTTCCGTGTTGACGAAAAGAACGACATCGACTTCGCCTTCATGTTCGCGCCAAAGAAAAAGGTCACCGGTCCGGAAATCAATCCGGGCACGGGCGCGCCCACCGGCGGCACCATCACCGACCACATGTATCAGTTCGAGGTATCGCTGGGCTGGACCTACAACTTCGATGGTTCCACGCACGCCCGCTGAGGCTTCGAGACACTTCGAGACATCGCAAACGAAGCAAAACCGCCGCGGCCCTGGCCGCGGCGTTTTTCGTTTGTGGCGGCCAAATTCCTCTGGACGGGCAAAGTTCTCATTTGTATATGGACACATCCGAATGTTTTTACGCTCCAAGTATTAGGAGGCCCTAATATTTGATAATTCTTATAAAAGAAAAAGCTGATTTGAAAAACATGAAACAGGGAAAAAGGGGGTGCAAGAAACGAGGGGAAGAGATGACCACGAATCGCTCGCGGGCGGGATCCACCGCCATCAAGAAGGGAATCGCCGCGCTGCTTTGCCTGGCTGGCTTCGCCGGCGCGGCGCACGCCACCGAGGGCATGTTCCAGCACGCCTATGGCCTGCGGCACAAGGCACTGGCCGGCGCCGGTGCCGCCTCCATCGAGGACGCCACCGGCATTTCCATCAACCCCGCCGGCCTGGTGGACGTCGACAGTCAGTTCAACATGGGCCTGAGCGTGTTCATGCCTTTCCGCCAGTACACGGCCAGCGGCACCGCCATGATCGACGTCGGAACGCACAAGAGCACGGGCAACGTCTGGCCCGCGCCCACCCTGGCCTACGTGCGCAAGCTGGATGACCACTCCGCCTTCGCCTTCTCCATCTTCGGCAACGGCGGGATGAACACCACCTACAAGGCCTTCGCGCGCACCAACGGCTGCCCGCCTGGCACGCCCGGCACCGGCGCCTTCTGCTTCGGCAAGGCCGGGGTGGACCTGATGCAGATGTTCATCTCCGCCGGCTATGCCCGCACGCTCTCCGACAATCTCAGCATCGGCATCGCGCCGATCTTCGCCATTCAGCGCTTCAAGGCCTATGGACTCGGCAATGGTGGCGCCGGCTTTTCCGGCATGTCCGCCTATCCCGGCAATTTTTCCGGCGTGGGCTACGACTGGTCGGCTGGTGGCGGCGTTCGCGTCGGCTTCCTGTGGCATATCACCGACACGTTCAGTTTCGGCGCCTCCTACCAGACCAAGATGTGGATGTCGAAGCTCGACAAGTATCGCGGCCTGTTCGCCGAGCAGGGCAACCTGGACATCCCCGCCAACATGCAGATTGGCGTCGCCTGGCAGGCAACGGATTCCCTGAAGCTAATGCTCGACTACCGGCGCCTGTTCTTCGACGGCGTGAAGGCCATTGGCCGCTCCAGTGTCTTCGCCGGAACGCCCTTTGGTTCCGATGGCGGCCCCGGCTTCGGCTGGCGCGACACCAGCACCATCAAGATCGGGCTGGAATACCAGCTCAGCAACGACCTCATTCTCCGCGCCGGCTATGCCCACATCTGGCCCAACCCGGTGCCCTCCTCGGACACCGCCATCAACATCATCTCCCCCGGCGTCATTCGTCATGAATTCACCGGCGGCGCCACCTGGCGCTACAACGCCCATCACGACATCGACGTCGCCTTCATGATCGCCCCGAAAGGCAAGCAGGAAGGCGCTGTGCCCGCCATATACGGTGGCGGACGCAGCAAGCTGGAGATGTACCAGTTCGAGGTCGCGCTGGGCTGGACCTACAATTTCGGCGCCGGTTCCACCCGCGC
>JALVRJ010000270.1 GCA_027031305.1 Hyphomicrobiales bacterium
CCGCGCCCCCGCCCAACCCCCAAATCATGAAAAACAAGGGCTTGAGCGGGGGCGCGGGGCGGTTTTACCGGTCTTCCTTTGCGCAACCTGAGTATTGGGCCCGCGCGGCCACCCTCGCCTCGATGGCGTCCCAGATCATGGCGGCGATGTCCGGCCCGCCCAACGCCTTGATGGCGCGGATGCCGGTGGGCGAGGTGACGTTGATTTCCGTCAGCCAGCCACCGATGACGTCGATGCCGACGAACAGCAGGCCGCGCTCGCGCAGCACGGGCTTCAGCCGCTCGCATATCTCCCTGTCGCGGGCGTTCAGCTCAACCAGCTCGGCGCGGCCGCCGACGACCATGTTGGAGCGGATCTCGCCCGGCTTAGGGATGCGGTTGATGGCGCCGGCGACCTCGCCGTCCACCAGGATGATGCGCTTGTCACCTTCCGTCACGGCAGGAAGGTATTGCTGGACGATGAAGGGCTCGCGGAAGGTATCGATGAACAGCTCGTAGAGGGCGGCGAAGTTGGCGTCGTTGTCGGCGATCCTGAACACGCCGGCGCCGCCATTGCCGTAAAGGGGCTTGAGGATGATGTCGCCGTATTGGCGACGGAATTCCTCGATGGCTTGCAGATCGCGGGTGATGAGCGTGGGCGGCGTGAGATCGGGGAATTCGAGCACGAAGAGCTTTTCCGGCGCGTTGCGCACCGCCACCGGGTCGTTGACCACCAGCGTGCTGGCGGGCAGTTGCTCCAGCATGTGGGTGGCGGTGATGTAGGCCATGTCGAAGGGCGGGTCCTGGCGCATGAGCACCACGTCGAAATCGGACAGCGCGTGCACCTCCGGCTCGCGGGCGGTGAAATGATCGCCCTCGACGTCGCGCAGAAGCACGCAGCGGCCGCGGGCGGCGACCGCCACGCCGCCTTCAGGTGTGGTGCGCAGCACCATGTCGTCGGGCTCGTAGACGAAGTGCGAATGGCCCCTGCGCTGGCCCTCGAGCATGAGCGCGAAGGTGGAATCGCCGGCAATGTTGATGCGCTCCAGCGGATCCATCTGCACCGCCACTTTCAGCCCCATGCCGTGCCTCCCGAAATTGTCTCAGACGTGCTGGCCGCCGTTGATGTGCAGTTCGGCGCCGGTGATGTAGGAGGAGGTGTCGGTGCACAGGAAATAGATGGCCTTGGCCACCTCCTCCGGCTGGCCCAGCCGGCGCAGGGGGATCTGCTCGACGATCTTCTCCGTACCCGGCGAGAGGATGGAGGTTTCGATCTCGCCCGGGCTGATGGCGTTGACGCGGATGCCGTGGGGGCCGAAATCGTGGGCCATTTCCCGCGTCAGGGCGGCGAGCGCCGCCTTGGAGGTGGCGTAGGCCGAGCCGGCGAAGGGATGCACGCGCTGGCCGGCGATGGAGGTGACGTTGACCACCGCGCCTTTCGCCGCCTTGAGCTCCTCGATGAGGCCACGGGCGAGCATGATGGGGGCGAAGAAGTTCACCTGGAACACCGTCTTCCAGTCGGCGATGGTGGTGTCGATGGAGTTCATGCGCCTGCCGCCGGGCAGCTTGGGCGAAATGGCGGCGTTGTTGACCAGCGCGTGCAGGCGCCCGCCCTGGGCCTTCAGGCGCTCGCGGATCTCGCCAATGGCGCGCTCGATGCTGTCCTCCTCGGCAAGGTCCACCTGGATGTGGTCTTCCTCGCCGTGCATCCATGGGCAGTCCTCGGGGAATGGGTGGCGCGAACAGGTGATGACCCGCCAGCCGGCGGAAGAGAAGCGCTTGACCGTGGCGTGCCCGATGCCGCGCGAGGCACCGGTGAGCACCAGCGTTCTGCGCTCGGAATCAGGGATGGGTTCGCTCATGGGTCGCCGTTCCATTGCCTGCGGGTTTTCCGTGCGCATGATATGCGCACGCGGCAGGGCGAAACAAGGGCGTGGCGGCAGGACGTGGCGAAGGGTCAGGGATAGAGACGCTTTTTCCGCCAGGGAGAAGAGATGTCCTGGCGCTCGAAGCGAATGCGCTCGTGCAGGCGGAAGGGCCTCTCGTGCCAGAACTCGATGGCCAGCGGCACGACGCGCACGCCCGTCCAGTATGGCGGGCGCGGCACCCGCCCCACGTGAAAGCGCGCCGCCTCCTTCATGACGTTTCTTTCCAGCGCGTGGGGGCTTTCCATCTCGCGCGACTGCTTGGAGGCCCAGGCGCCGATCTGCGAACCCCGGGGACGGGTGGCGAAATAGGTGTCGGCCTCTTCGTCGGATACCCGCTCGGTGAGCCCGCGCACGCGCACCTGGCGGTGCAGGTTGCGCCACCAGAAATTCAGCGCCGCCTTGCCGGAGGTCAGGATCTGGCGGCCCTTGGCGCTTTCCAGGTTGGTATAGAAGACGAAGCCGCGCTCGTCGAAATCCTTCAGCAGGACCATGCGCGCGTCGGGCATACCGTCCTCGTCCACCGTGGCCAGGCACATGGCCTCGGGGTATTCGGGCTCTGCCCGCTTCGCCTGCTCGAACCAGCGGGCGAACAGGGCGAAGGGGTCGGTGGCGGCAGCGAAGTCCGGCTCCGCGCGCAGGGTCTTGAGCTCGTCCAGAAAATCGGCCATTGCGCCATCTCTGTTGCATGAGGTGGTATGGGAAGGTTCTCAATAAAACATTGCGCGCCCTTGCGCCAGCGCCGTGCGCGGGGCAAAAAGGCCGAAACCATGGCGACAGCTCCCCCTTGCGGGAAGAAAAGAAAGGTGTGATTCATGCGCCCTTCTTTCTGGAAGGGGGAGGCAACCAGATGAATAAGGAAGAAGCGGAGGCGGAAAGGACATGGGTGACTGCACGGTGCTGAAGGGCCGCAAGGGGCTCGTCATGGGCGTGGCCAACAACCGCTCCATCGCCTGGGGCATCGCGAAGGCTTGCGCGCAAGCCGGCGCGGAGCTGGCCTTCACCTACCAGGGCGAGGCGCTGAAAAAGCGCGTGCAGCCGCTGGCCGAGGAGCTGGGCGTGAAGCTGCTCATGCCGTGCGATGTCACCAGCGAAGAATCACTCGATGCGGTTTTCAGCGAGCTGAAGGCGGCATGGGGCGAGCTCGACTTCGTGGTGCACGCCATCGCCTTTTCCGACAAGGACGAGCTGAAGGGTCGTTATGTGGACACCACGCGCGCCAACTTCGGCCGCACCATGGACATCTCCGTCTACAGCTTCACCGCCGTGGCCAGGCGCGCCGAGGCGCTGATGACGGATGGCGGATCGCTGCTGACGCTGTCCTATTACGGCGCGGAAAAGTGGGTGCCGCACTACAACGTCATGGGCGTGGCCAAGGCGGCGCTGGAAGCGAGCGTGCGGTACCTCGCCGCCGACCTCGGCCCGGGCGGCATTCGCGTCAACGCCATTTCCGCCGGACCCATCCGCACCCTGGCGGCGGCGGGCATCTCGGGCTTTCGCATGATGCTGGACTGGAACGAGCGCAACGCGCCGCTGCGCAAGAACGTCAGCATCGACGAGGTTGGGTCGGCGGCGTTGTTCCTGCTGTCCGACCTTTCCGGCGGCGTTACCGGCGAAATCATGCACGTGGACGCGGGCTACAACATCATCGGCATGAAGGCCCTGGAAGAGGGCTGACGGGCGTCCGTCGGGGACGGATGGGAATGCCGTAGAATCGCGCGAAGCTTGCGATTTTTTCGCAACTGCCGTATCGAGCGCTGAAAAAGCGTCGGCTGGCGAGGCGCGCTTTTGGCGCAACCATGCGATATTCGCCATCGATGGGGCGACGCCCCGGCCGTGATCATCGAGAAGCGACAGCGGAGAGAGATTTTCATGCTGCGGATCGTTCAGCTTAGCGACACCCACATTCCCGATGTGGCGGAAAAGCGCGACTTTCGCACGCGGGCGCTGGCGCAGGCCGTGGACCTTGCCAACTCCCTCTCGCCGGCGCTGGTGATCCACACCGGCGATGCCGCCGACACGGGGCAGGAAGCCGAATACGCGCTGGTGCGCCGCGAGATGGACAGGCTGGAGGCGCCTTACGTCATCACGCCGGGCAACCGCGACTCGCGACCACGGATGCGCGCGGCCTTCGCCGACCTGGCGTGGACGGACGAGGGCGAAGGGCCACTGGATTACGTGGTCGAGGCCGGGCCGCTCGCCGTCGTCGGCTTCGACAGCAAGGGGCCGAAGACCAACAAGGGCTGGGCCGACGAGGCGCGGCGCGAGAAGCTGCGGGCGATGCTGGAGCGGACGAAGGAGCGGCCGGTGCTGTTGATGATGCACCATCCGCCATTCGAGATCCCCGAGATTCCCGATCCGCGGCAATACGTGGAATGGTCGCACGCGGAAGGTATCTGCGACGTGGTGAACGATTATCCTAACGTGCAGGCGGTGGCCTGTGGCCATATTCACCGCCACATCACCGGCTTCAGCGTTGGCCATGCGCCGGCCTTCGTGCTGCCGTGCAACGCACCGGACCTGCGCAAGGGCCCGGCGCGGGAGCTGGGGGAGGCGGCGGTGGCCATGTGCGTGGACTTCGACGATGCCGGGCGGCTGTGCGACATCCGGCTGCGGGTGACGCCGACACCGGCGGCGGCGGCGGAGTGAGCGGCCCCGCCCTCTGTTCCCTTTCCATCATTTCCGAAAGGCGCCAATGGCGATGCATCGCCAATGGCGCCTTTTCGCTTTTCCGGCAGCGCGCGGAAACATGGTGAACGAGTGGTGAAGCCCCGGGGATGGGGCATCATCGCTCATTAACCATGTTTTGAGGGTTTTGCGCGACAGTAGGCGCGAGGTTGGACGAAGACGCCAGGCCCAATGCCCGCTGTCGCCAATAGCCTACGGGAAAGCGAAAGATGAAACGGAAGAGAAGCAAGAACAAGAACAAGATCTTGACCATCGGCGCGGCGTCGGTGGCGGCGCTGCTGGCCGCGGTGTTCGCGCGCGATTTCATCGCCGGCGGTCAGCAGAAGCCACAACCCGTGGTGCAGGTGCAGGAACAGCCCAAGGTGCATGTCCTGACCGCCACCACCAACCTGCCAATGGGAGCGCGGCTGCGCCAGGATGTCCTGCAATGGCAGGAATGGCCGGAAGACAACGTGCTGCCCGGCATGATCGTGCGCGAGCAGGACGAGAACGCGATGGAGGAGCTGGCCAAGGCGCGCGTGCGGGTGCCGCTGGTGGCCAACGAGCCGATTATGGATTCCAAGATCATCCGCAAGGGCGATGGCGGGCTGCTGTCCACCCTGTTGCGCAAGGGAATGCGCGCCATCGCCGTGAAGGTGACGGTGGAAAGCGGTGCCGGCGGCTTCATCATGCCCAACGACCGGGTGGACGTGTTGCTGACGCGCAGCGTGGATGACCAGACCTTCTCCGACGTGGTGCTGGAGAACGTGCGGGTGCTGGCCATCAACCAGACCTCCGCCGCCGACAAGACGGACAAGTCCGCCGAGGCCGAGCTGCGCACGGCGACGCTGGAGGTGACGCCCCTGCAGGCGAAGGTGCTGGCGCGGGTGCAGAGCCTGGGTGAACTATCGCTGGTGCTGCGCGGCCTGGCCGAGCGCGAGGACGGCGATCTGGCCGACGACAAGCCGCGGCTGTCGCCCGCCTTCGCCAGGACCGGTGGCGGCAACATCCACCTTTACCGTTACGGCAAGTTCGGCGTTCAGGCCGCACAGAACTGACACCGCTGGAGATTGATGTCATGACCGCGAACACTTCCATTCTGAGCAAGGCCCTGCGCGCCGGTTTCGTCTCCCTGGGCCTGATCGCCGGCGCGGCGATGCTCGCCGAAACGACGGGGGGCAACCCGCTGGTGGCCACGGCACGGGCCGAAACCCAACGGCTGGTCAAGATCGGCCTGCACAAGTCGGCCGTGGTGCGCCTGCCGGCGGGGGTGAAGGACGTGCTGGTGGGCAACCCGGAAGTTGCCGACGTCGTGCTGCGGTCGAAGCGCACACTGTACATCTTCGCCCGCAAGCTGGGCCAGACGAACGTTTTCCTGCTCGACAGGAACGGCAATCCGCTGAGCAGGATCGACCTGCTGGTGGCGATCAATCTCAAGCCACTGCAGAAGCTGATAGGGGAAGTGCTGCCCAACGCCAACATCCGTGTGAAGACGATGGAGAACCAGATTCTCCTCTCGGGCACGGTGAAGACCCCGGCGCAAGCGAACAAGGCGCTGCAACTGGCACAGAATTTCGCCTCGTCCATCGGCCAGGAAATGCTGGCCACCAAGGGCAACGATCAGAAGATCCTGAAGGTGGTCAACGCCATTCGCATCACCGGCAAGGATCAGGTGATGATCAAGGTGCGGCTGGCCGAGATACAGCGCACCGTCATAAAGCAGTTGCGCGCCAACATCAGCCAGTTCAACTTCAGCAAGGGGAACCTGACCGGCGTCATCGGCATGGTCTTTCCCTTCTCGCTGGGCAACGAGATCAGCAACGCCTACGCGGGCTTTTCCCTGAACGGCAATCCGTCCGTGGATGGCTTCCTGCAAATGCTGGAGCGCGATGGGCTGATGCGCCTGCTGGCCGAGCCGACGCTGACCGCCATTTCCGGCGAGGCGGCCAACTTCATCGCCGGTGGCGAGGTGCCGGTGCTGACCGGTATCGACATGTTTGGGCGCTACACCTACAAGTTCAAGGAGTTCGGTGTCATCCTGGGCTTTTCGCCGCTGGTGCTTTCGGAGGGACGCATCTCGCTGAAGGTGAACGTGGAAGTGAGCGAACTGAGCAGCCGCTATTCACTGCCCATCGATGACAAGGTGAGCGTGCCGGGCTTCGAGAAGCGCAAGGCGGAAACCACCGTCGAGCTGCCTTCCGGTGGCACGCTGGCGCTGGCCGGCATGATCCGCGAGCAGACCAAGCACAACATCGACGGCGTGCCGGGGCTGAAGAACCTGCCCATCCTGGGCGCCCTGTTCCGCTCGCGCGATTTCCAGTCGGAGCAGACGGAACTGGTGGTTCTGGCCACGCCCTACATCGTCAAGCCACGCAACGAAAAGCATTTCCGCACGCCCATCGACCGCCTGAACACGGCCTCCGACATCCAGTCCTTCTTCCTGGGCCGACTGCACCGGCTTTACGGTGGAGACGTCGGCGCGAAGGGAGGAAAGCGGGTCTACCACGGCGATGTCGGGTTCATCCTGGACTGACCGCGGCCGAAGCAGCATTCGAGCAGGAGAAACGGTGATGAAACGGATTTTCGGGATCGGATCGGCCTTCGTGGTGGCCTTGCTGCTGGCCGGATGCTCCGACCAGTTCTACGACGAGCGCATACAGGGATATCAGCCCGAGCTGCCACATCAGGTCTATCCCATCGAAGTGGTCAAGGGAATGGTGCGGATGCGCCTTTCCGCTCGCGGTGGCGCGCTGTCGATGCGCGAGCGGGCGGCGGTGCGGCGGCTGGCCTATGACGCAGCCTCGCTGACCTCGCCGGTGGTCGTCACGCGGCCGGCGGGGTCGGTGAGCGCGGAAGTGCGGGCGGCGGAAATCACCACGCTGCTGACGCGCGACGGGGTGGCGGCGGAGCGCATCGTGCACCGGGCCAGCGGCAAGGCCTCGGACATCAGCATCTCCTATGCCCGCAAGATCGCCGTCACCAAGGAATGCGGCGACTGGTCGCAGCCGCTCACCCACAGCAACCAGAACCGGCTGTATCCGAACTTCGGCTGCGTGCAGCAACACAACATTGCCGCGCAGGTGGACAACCCGGAGGATTTCGAACGCCCGCGGACGCTGGACGCACCGGACGCCGACGCGCGCAACGTCTCGATGAAGAAATATCGCGAGGCGAAGGATTACACCTCCGAGTGGCCCGGCGGCGTGAGGGTGAAGATCAACGAGGGCATCAGGGCCCAGGTCAACAAGTAAGGAATGTCAGTTGGGAGAGAGGATCATGCAGGCAGCCGGCAACATGAAGAGCGCCGCCGAGCCGCAGGTGCAGGGCCTGCCGCCCCTGCCGGCCATCAACGTGCACTTCTTCGCCGAAACCCCGCAGGGGGCGGAGCTGTTCCGGCGCACGGCGATGGACCGGCTGATGCGCCGGCCGCACGTGGAGGTGTTCGAGGGCGGCATTCCCGCCGCCGTCGCGGCCTACGAACAGGAAACCTCGCCGGAGTTGCTGGTGCTGGAAAGCACGGCCGATCGCGAGGCGCTGTTCGCGCAGCTGGCGGCGTTGGCGGAGGTGGTGGTGCCCACCACCCAGGTGGTGGTGGTGGGCCACATCAACGACCTCTACCTGTATCGCGACCTGCTGAACGAGGGCGTGCGCGACTATCTGGCCATGCCGCTGGACGTGCACGCCCTGCTGACCTCGCTGTCGGGCATCTTCATCGCCGAGGCGGAAAACCCGGTCGGGCGCATCGTCTCGTTCATCGGTGCGAAAGGCGGCGCGGGGTCATCGGCCATCGCGCATAACGTCAGCTGGCTGTTGTCGCGGAAATACAAGATCAAGACGGCGCTGGCCGACCTCGACCTGGCCTATGGCACGGCCGGACTGGACTTCGAGGCCTCGCCGGCGCAGGGCATTCTCGACGCGCTTGCCGGGATCGACCGGCTGGACGCCAACATGATCGACAAGCTGCTGCACAAGTGCTCCGAGCACCTGATGCTGCTGGCCTCCCCGTGCTCGCTGGAGGAAATTCCACCCATCGAGGAGCAGCAGCTGGCGGGCATCCTGGACGTCATGCGCGAGGTGGTGGCGCTGACCGTGCTCGACCTGCCCAGCACCTGGAGCAACTGGATGCGCGCGGCCATCATTCAGTCGGAGCTGGTGGTGGTGACCTCCACCCCGGAGCTGGCGGCGCTGCGCAACACCAAGGCCTTGCTGGACAACATACGCAACCTGCGGCCGAACGAGGAACCGCCGCTGCTGGTGCTCAACCAGGTTGATCCGGACCTGCCGCAGGTGCCGGCCGAGCAGTTCGCCGCCACGGTTGGGGTGAAGGACTGGCTGGAGATTCCATACGAGCCCGACCTGTTTGGCGAGGCGGCGCTGGAGGGCGTGCTGCCCCTGGAGAAGGACCCGGAGGGCAAGCTGGCCGAGGCCTGCGAGATCATCGCCGCGCGCATCGCCGGGGTCGAGCCGCCGAAAAAGGAAGGCCGGAAATCCCTGGCGCTGGATCTGCTCAAGCCGTTGCTGGAGAGATTCCAGCCCGGCAAGGGAAAATCCAGCAAGTAACGGGACAACAACAAGCGGGAAAGAACAACGGCCATGTTCGGCAAGCGTGGATTCGGCAACAAGGGCGCCAGCCCCTCCGCCCCGGCGGCCAAACCGGCGGCACCGCGGACGGGCGGCATTAAACAGGCGACGACGGAAAAGGCGGCGACGCCGGAAGAGCCGCCGAAGGTCGTGGCGCGGGAGCGCACGGAAGAATATTACGACATCAAGTCGGAAATCTTCAACGTGCTCATCGACGCCATCGACCTGACCCAGCTGACGCAGCTGGACCAGGAAAGCGCGCGCGAGGAAATCCGCGAGATCGTCAACGACATCATCGCGATGAAGGAGGTGGCGCTTTCCATCGCCGAGCAGGAGGAGCTGCTGGAGGACATCTGCAACGATGTCCTGGGTTATGGCCCGCTGGAGCCGCTGCTGGCGCGCGACGACATCGCCGACATCATGGTCAATGGCGCCAACCAATGCTTCATCGAGGTCAACGGCAAGATCATAGACGCCGGCATTCGCTTTCGCGACAACGCGCAGCTGCTGAACATCTGCCAGCGCATCGTCTCGCGCGTCGGCCGCCGGGTGGACGAGGCCAGCCCCATCTGCGACGCACGCCTGCCGGACGGATCGCGCGTGAACGTCATCGCGCCACCGCTGGCCATCGATGGCCCGGCGCTGACCATCCGCAAGTTCAAGAAGGATCGCCTCAAGCTGGACGACCTGGTGAACTTCGGTTCCATTACTCCGGAAGGCGCGGAGATCCTCAAGATCATCGGCCGGGTGCGCTGCAACGTGCTGATCTCCGGCGGCACCGGTTCGGGCAAGACGACGCTGCTGAACTGCCTGACCGCCTACATCGACGGGCACGAACGCATCATCACCTGTGAGGACGCGGCCGAGCTGCAACTGCAACAGCCGCACGTGGTGCGCCTGGAAACCCGCCCGCCCAACCTGGAGGGCGAGGGCGAGGTGACCATGCGCGACCTGGGGAAGAACTGCCTGCGTATGCGCCCCGACCGGATCATCGTCGGCGAGGTGCGCGGCCCGGAGGCCTTCGACTTGTTGCAGGCGATGAACACCGGCCATGACGGCTCCATGGGCACGCTGCACGCCAACAGCCCGCGCGAGGCCATCTCGCGCCTGGAATCGATGATCACCATGGGCGGTTTCTCGCTGCCCACCAAGACCATCCGCGAGATGATCGTCGGCTCGGTGGACATCATCGTGCAGGCCAGCCGCCTTCGCGACGGTTCGCGCAAGATCACCCACATCACCGAGGTCATCGGCATGGAGGGCGAGGTGGTCATCACCCAGGACCTGTTCGTCTACGAGGTGCTGGGCGAGGACGAGAACGGCAAGGTGCTGGGCCGGCACCGGTCCACCGGCATCGCCAAGCCGCACTTCTGGGACCGGGCGCGCTATTACGGCGAGGAAGTGCGGCTGGCCGAGGCGCTGGAGAAGGCTGCGGCGAAGGCCGAAGAGGTCGTTTGATCCGGCACGGACTGCCGCCGACGCCGGATGGGTCAAAGCACGGGACGACGAGGCACACCAAATGGAATGGCTGATATTGCTGATCATCGCGCTCGCCGTGGGGGGGGTCGTCTGGGCCGTCATGGAAAGCCTGAACGAGCGTTCCTCCGCCCGGCGACTGGAAATGATCGCGTCGGGCAGTGAACCGCGGAAGGAAGAAAAGGGGCTGATCCAGCGCCTGCTGCATTCGACCAAGGACGACCGCCGCCGCAAGCTGGAGGAAAGCCTGCGCACGCTGGACGAGAAGAGCTCGCAGAAAAAGCGCGTGACCCTTCGTCAGCGGCTGCAACGCGCCGGGCTGCACCTGTCGACGACGCAATTCCTGCTTTTCGCCGCGTCACTGGGCGTGGGGCTGGGCCTCGTGGGCCTGTTGATCGGGGCGATGATCTTCGATTTCCAGAGCGGGCTGATCATCGGCCTTGCGATGCTGGGCGTCGGCGGCGTCGGCCTGCCCCTGTGGATGCTGCGTTTTCTCAGCCAGCGGCGCATGAACAAGTTTCTGCACCACTTGCCCGACGCCATCGAGCTGATGGTGCGCGGGCTGCGTTCCGGCCTGCCGGTCACCGACGCGATGAAGACCATCGCCGAGGAAGTGCCCGACCCCGTGGGGCCGGAATTCATGGAGGTGGTGGAAGGACAGAAAATCGGCATCCCCATCGACAAGGGGCTGGAGCGCATGTACGAGCGCGTGCCACTGCCGGAGGTGAACTTCCTCTACATCGTGTTGTCCATTCAGAAGGAGACCGGCGGCAACCTGTCCGAGGCGCTGTCCAATCTTTCGACCGTGCTGCGTTCGCGCAAGGCCATGAAGCTGAAGGTAAAGGCCATTTCGCAGGAAGCGAAGGTTTCGGCCTTCATCATCGGCGCCATTCCCGTCGTGCTCATTGGCGCGCTGGCCTTTCTCAACCCGGGCTATCTCACACCCATGTACACCACCTCCTCGGGCAAGATGGCCAGCATGGCCGCCGCCTTCTGGATGGCCATGGGCGTGCTGATCATGCGCAAGATCATCAACTTCAAGTTCTAGCCGACGGATCATGGGCTGCTTGGTGGAAGGATCCGCCACGAACAGCCGCGCAAGGGCGAAGCATTCGGAACGGAAAAGGCAACCATGGACATTCTCTCTCTCATAGGCCACGTCTTTCAGCCGCAGACGTTCATCGCGTTGCTGATCGCGGGGTTGGCGTTCCTGTCGGTCATGACGTTGCTGTCAACCTTTCTGGAGCGCCAGGAGCGTCTGAAGCGCGTCGACTACGTGGTCAACGAGCGTGAGCGCCTGCGCGCGCAACACCTGGAGAACCTGAAGAAGGAAAGGGAAACCTCGCGGCTGCGGCAAAAGCCCAAGGGCATCGTGCCGCAGCTGGTGGATGCGCTCAACCTGCGCCAGGCGTTCGACGCGGAAAACACGCGCAAAAAATTGCGCCAGGCGGGCTATCGGCTGGAAAAGCACCTGGTGATGTTCCTCGCCGCGCGGCTGATCGCGCCGTTCGCGCTGGCCCTGGCGGCCTATCTCTACGCACCCATGCTTCTGGGGGAGGACGCGCCGGCCAACAAGGTGCTGGCGGTGGCGCTGGGGGGCTTCCTGGCGGGCAACTTCCTGCCCGGCATCTGGCTGACCAACACCATCAAGAAGCGCCAGGAATCCATCCAGCAGGCGTGGTCGGACGCGCTGGACCTGCTGCTTATCTGTGTCGAGTCGGGCCAGTCCATCGAGCAGGCCATCAACCGCGTGTCGCTGGAAATCTCTGCGCAATCGCGGCCTCTGGCGGAAGAGTTGCAACTGACCATGGCCGAGCTTTCCTATCTCAACGACCGGCGCCGGGCGCTGGAGAATCTGGCCCAGCGCACCAATCTGCCGACGGTGAAATCGGTGGTGACGGCGATGGTGCAATCGGAGCGCTACGGCACGCCCCTGGCCCAGGCCCTGCGGGCGCTGGCCAAGGAGAATCGCGAGGAGCGGATGCAGCTGATCGAGAAAAAGGCCGCCGCCCTGCCGCCCAAGCTCACCGTGCCGCTGGTGCTGTTCTTCCTGCCGGTGATTTTCGTCGTGCTGCTGGGGCCGGCGG
>JALVRJ010000271.1 GCA_027031305.1 Hyphomicrobiales bacterium
GGTCAACACTTCTCCGTCAATCCATCCTCGGCGGCAGGTTGTCCATGATGCCGGGGTTGAGGATGGTGGCGGGGTCGAACTGCGCCCGCACCCGCTCCGACAACGCCGCCAGGCCATCCGGCAGCGGCGGGAAGACGCGCACGATTTCGCGATAATGCTCCGGCGCGGCGAACAACATGGCCTGCCCGCCATGTTCCCCGGCGAGCACCCGCAGGCGTTCGGCCGTTTTCGCAGCCACGCCCGGCTCCGGCAGCGGCAGGGATAGCCAGATCAGCCCGCCCGCCCGGTCCAGCAGTATTTCCGCGTCCGGCTGGCGCGCCATCAGCGCCGCGGCCAGCGCCCCGCCGGCGGCCGCCGGCAGGACGATGCGCCACAGCCAGCGCCCCGTCCCCCGCGCCGCCAGCGGCCGTGCGTCGCGCACCGCCGCCCACAAGGCGTCCCACGCCGGGCCTTCCCGCAAATCCCACGCGCCATGCCCGCGCAGCGCCCGGCGCAGCATCTCCGCCCGGCTTTTCAGTGATTGCGCGAAGCCTTCCACCCGCAGGCAGGCGAGCGAATGAGCCTCCGCCGCCCCCGCGCCGTTCACGCCAGCATCCTCGGGCACCTCGCCACCCAGCCCGCCGGGCAGCCAGCAGGCGCCGGAAACCTCCGCCGGGGTGTTCAAGGCACTGGCGAACGCCGCCACCGCGCGGCGCGCGTCGAGCCCCCGCGCGATCAGGGTGATAGAACGCTCCGGCATGGGCAGCACGCGGAAGGTCAGGCGCGTCAGCACCGAAAGCGTGCCGAAGGAGCCGCACATGAGCTTGGACAGGTCATAGCCGGTAACGTTCTTCACCACCTTGCCGCCGGCCTTGAACAGCTCGCCCCGGCCGTTCACCGCCGTGAACCCCAGCAGGTGATCACGCACGCTCCAGCGCAATAATTGCCGTGGCCCGGCCATGCCCACCGCCGTCATGCCGCCCAGCGTGCCAGCGCCCGCACCGGCCTTGTCGCCTTCAGTGGCTCCGAAGGCCACCAGCACCGGCGCAAGGTCCGGCGGCTCGAAGGCCAGAAACTGCCGCCGTTCCGCCAGCATGGCCGAGATCTCGGCCAGCGGCGTGCCGGCCAGCGCGGTGAAGGTCAGCTCTTCCGGTTCGTATTCCTCCACGCCCGCCAGCGCGCCCACGTCCAGCACCACCCGCGCCTTCACCGGTGCCCCCAGCGAGGCCTTCGTGCCCGTGCCAAGAAGGCGCAGGCGAACGCCATCGGCGGCGGCCCGCGTCACCGCCTCCGCCAGCGCCTGCTCCGTATCGGGCCGAATGACATCCATGGCGGCAGTTTTGCGCCAGTGCGCGCCCAAAGGCAATGCCGCAGGTCTTTCCTTTCGAACGACGGATGACGGACCCGGAATAAGCGAGGACACGGAAAAGAGAGCGTGTTCTGCCGACGCGAGGGGAAACCTATCCTTTCGGCTTGGCTTCCTTGCCGTTCGCCAGCGGTGCCGGCCCCTGCTTTCGGCCATCCTTTTTGCCGGGGACCTTTTCTTCGAGCCCGTGCGCCAGCTTTTGCCTGATTTTCTTCTCCAGCTCCGGATCCGGCGGTGGGCTGGCGTCGAGCGCGTGCCGCCACTGGAAGCGCGCTTCCAGCTTGCGTCCCACCTTCCAGTAGGCGTCGCCCAGGTGGTCGTTGATGACCGCGTCCGTCGGCCGCAGGCGCACGGCCTCTTCCAGCTCGTTCACCGCGTCCTGGTAGCGGCCCATCTTGTAATAGGCCCAGCCCAGGCTGTCGACGATGTATCCATCGTTGGGCCGCTGCTGCACGGCCTTGCGGATCATCTCCAGCGCTTCCTGCAACCGCTCGCCGCGATCGATGAGCGAATAGCCCAGGTAGTTCAGCACCGAGGGCTCGTCGGGCCGGATTTTCAGGGCCTCGCGGAAGTCCTTTTCCGCCTTGTCCCACATCCTCGCGCGCTCATGGGCAATGCCACGATTGTAATACATCCGCCAGTTCTTGCGTCCACGCCTTTCGTACAGACGAATGGCGGCGGTATAGGCCTCGGCCGCCTCCTTCCAGCGCTTCTCCACGCGCAGCACGTCCGCCAGCAGCGAGAACGGACGCGATTCGTTCGGGAATTCCCTGCTCAGCCGCCGCAGCTCGGCAATGGCCGCCCGCCCCTTGCCCATCTGGTGCAGGATGCGCGCGATGCGCAGCCGCGCCGTCAGATACAGCGGATGCTCTCTCGGCACCTTCGCATAGGCGCGCATGGCCTGTGGCAGGCGGCCCAGGTTTTCCTCGACCTCCCCCAGCAGCATCCACCCCAGGAACAGGTCCGGCCGCAGCTTCAGCGTCATGTGCGCGTGCAACAGGGCGGAATCCAGGCTGTGCTCGTCCAGCAGCGCCGTGGTCAGCGAGAACAGCGCCTCCGCCATGCCGTCCTCCACCTTGCGGATCATCGGCGGCGGCTTCTTCTCCGGCGCTGCCTTCGTCCGCGCCAGCTCGGCCCGGATCATCTCGTTTTCCGGCACCTTCTTCAGAAAGGACTTATACAGGGCGATGGCCTCCTTCGCCTTGCCCCGCCGGCGCAGGAAGTTGCCATAGGCATAGACAAGCCGCATTGAGCCGGGGTTGTCCGTCAGCGCCTTTGCGTATTTGCCCTTCGCCCGCATCGGCTGGCCGGCGAAATCGGCCATCAACGCCTCGTGATACACCTTGAAGCCGGAAAAGGAGGGGTAGGCCTCCAGGGCCTTCAGGGCTTCCAGCCCCTTGTTCAGGTCTGGCTTTTCCAGCCATGTCCAGGCCGCCAGCACGCCGCCGGAAAGAATGCCCAGGGGCGTGAACGCCGCCTTGACGAAATGCCGCCGCGCCTCCTCGTAGGCATGACGTTGAACCGCCATCAGGCCCAGCACCATGCGCGCCAGCCGGTGGCGCGGCTGACTACGCACGATGCGCTTGGCCAGCTCGTGTGCGCGCGTCCAGTTGCCGGTGGAGATGTAGAGCGCCAGCGCGTGGCGCACCAGCCCCGGCGCGCTGGCATCCATCCCCAGTGCCCGTTCCATCAGCCGCGCGGCAACCTCGTAATCCCGTTCCTGCAGGGCCTGGCGGCCAGCCAGGTAACTGCCCGAGGCGGTGGCGCCGATACTGGAAAGATCGGGCCGATAATCACGCGCGCCAATGCGCGCCGGCGCCTGGCTGGAAAGCACCACCGTGGCCCCCAGAAGGCCTCCCAGCAACATGGTCGCCACCAGCGGCGCCGGCCGCACGCGCCGCGTGCCGCCGTCGGGCCTGAAGGGTTCGCGCTTCATCGAGAAAACCTTGTTCCGCATCGCCTTTTCCGCCCCCGCGCCACCTCCGGTGGCGGGCTGATTCTTCATCATCACGCAGAATGACAGAGCCCGCCCCGAGAGGCAAATGAACGCGTCGTCATTCCCACGGGAAAATGTGCCACCATCCGCACGCCGACGGCGAGCGGCCTGTTTTCCCTCGTGCCGCGCCTTTTCGGCGAAGGTGCTGGAAGCTGTGGAACAAATCATGGGAAATGCGCGTGAAACCGGCACATGCGCTACACTCGCCGCTAACGGACTGATTCGCTTGAATGTCGCGCCCGCCAGCCATGCATCCGGGCGTGGCGGGAGCGTGACGAAGGGGCGCTATAGGTTCTCATGCGGTTTCGCAAGCTCAAGCTGACCGGCTTCAAGTCGTTCGTGGAGCCCTCCGAGCTGCCCATCGAGCCGGGGCTGACCGGCATCGTCGGGCCCAACGGCTGCGGCAAGTCCAACCTGCTGGAAGCCATCCGCTGGGTCATGGGCGAGAACTCCTACAAGAGTATGCGCGCCTCGGCCATGGACGACGTCATCTTTTCCGGCTCCGCCACGCGCCCGGCCCGCGCCATGGCCGAGGTCAGGCTGACGCTGGACAACGCCGCGCGTTCCGCGCCGCCGCCGTGGCGCGAGCTCGACACCATCGAGGTCTCCCGCCGCATCGTCCGCGACAAGGGCTCCACCTATCGCGTCAATGGCCGCGAGGTGCGCGCCCGCGACGTGCAGCTGCTGTTCGCCGATGTCGGCACCGGCGCCCGCTCGCCCGCCCTGGTGCGCCAGGGGCGCATTTCCGAGCTCATCAACGCCAGGCCCCAGGCCCGCCGCCGCCTGCTGGAAGAGGCCGCCGGCATCGCCGGACTGCACGCCCGTCGCCACGAGGCGGAGCTCAAGCTCAACCAGGCCGAACAGAACCTTTCGCGGCTGGACGACGTCATGCTGCAACTCCGCCAGCAGGTCGGCGGTCTTGCGCGCCAGGCGCGCCAGGCCGGGCGCTACCGCGACCTGTCCAACAGCATCCGCGAACACGAGCACGCCCTGCTC
>JALVRJ010000272.1 GCA_027031305.1 Hyphomicrobiales bacterium
CGAACGCCTCACCTACGAACGCCTGAAGCGCCAGAAGGAACAAAACGATCTCGCCCGCCAGGCCCTGCTGGTGCCGCAGATCGTCACCCTGGACGCGCTATCGCGCCAGGCCCTGCTCGACGCCGCCGGGGAACTTGAGCGATTGGGACTGGTCGTGGAAGGCTTCGGCGAGGAAGCGGTGGCCGTGCGCGAAATCCCCGCCCTGCTCGCCGACGCGGACATTTCCCGCCTGGTGCGCGACGTCGCCGCCGATCTCCTCAACGACGGAATGCCCCTGTCGCTGAGCGAACGCATCGACCACGTGCTGGCCACCTTCGCCTGTCATCACTCCGTGCGTGCCGGGCGCAGGCTGAGCGTGGAAGAAATGAACGCCCTGCTGCGCCAGATGGAGGCCACGCCCCGTTCCGGCCAGTGCAACCACGGCCGCCCCACCTGGGTGAAGCTCGGCTGGGACGACGTTGAAAGGCTCTTCGGCCGCAAGTGACACCGACTTGCACAAAGGCTGACCGGTGCAAACCGCTCCGCGCCCCCACCCAAGCCCTTGTTTTTCATAATTTGGGGCTTAGGTGGGGGCGCGGGGCTTCTGCGTGGTTCTTTTTGCATCTTGGTATGAGTGGCTCAATATGCTTTCCCGCCATCAGGCCACGCAAACCTTGCGCAAGCGATTGTGCAGCACGAAGGGCAGGCCCGACAACAACACGTCGAGTTGCCGCAGGTCCTGGTAGTATCCGTTCAGCGACAGCCGCGGCAGCGCCGTAAGGTAATTGACGTGTTCCGGATACAAATGCCCCTTGCGCGTCGTCAACGCCACCTTGAAGCCCAGCTCGCGCGCCAGATGGAACTCGCGCGTGCCGGCCGAATCCGCATCACCATAGGGATAGGCGAAGGTGTCCACCTTCACCCCCAGCTCGCCCTCGATGTGCGCGCGCGAGGCCGCCATTTCATACAGCGCGTCTTCCTGCGGCAGGCGCGCCAGCGCCCGGTGGTGCATGGTATGCGCTCCCACCGCGCACAGCGGGTCTTGCAGCATCTCGCGCAAGCCATTCCAGTCCAGGATGAGCTCGCGGCACTGCGCATGGGCATCCACCCCGTGCCGCTCGCCAAAATGCCGGATGTAGTCGCGCTGCTCGTATTCATCCATGTAGCGAACCACCGGGTAGAGCATGTCCCACGCCGCCTGCTTGCCGCCTGGCGAGCGCGTGTCCATGGCCTTCGGCATGTCCGGCAAATCCGGGCGCACCACGTCGTTCTGTGCGATCGCCGCTTCCAGAACCTCCCACCACAACTCACTCTCGCCATCGGTGAGCGCCGGCGCCACGAATACGGTGAACGGGCACTCGTGGCGACGGAATATGGCCCAGGCATGATCACGCACGTCACGATAGGCATCGTCCAACGTGAAGGCGACGAATGGCCGGCTCAGTTCGCCATCCCCCCAGGCCCGCAACCGCTCCGGCACTTCGTTCAGGGGCACCAGGTCATAGCCCTGTTGCTTCACCAGGCCAATGGCCGCGTCCAAAAAGTCCGGCGTGACGCTGAGCTCGGCATTGGGCGCGAAGTCGCACTCGCCTTCATCGGCGCTATTCCACGGCTGCGGCCGGACACGGTGCAACATGAACACCACACCAGCCCCGCGGCAGATGTTGCGGCTGACATGCGCCAGCCCCGTGTGGTGCAACATGTTCAGAATGGTGCGGTAGAACAGGGACATCTTTCTTTCTTCCGTTCAGGCCTCGTTCGATGTTCGCATACTACCACGCGAAAATTGCACTCCCCTGAACGGAAAAGTTTGAAATGCCAGCCGCCCCGCTAACCTCCCGTTAACCACTCGCGTCCAGCGCGCGACGGCGCAAGCGCGCGTGGTTGAAGTGCTGCACCCGCCCCGCCGGCGTTTCGTGCCACTCGTCCACCGTTTCCAGCAGCTCGAAATCCTCCCCGAGCGTCCGCGCGATGCTTTCCGGCGAGTGGCGTTGCACCGGCAGGCCAGAGCAACTTTCCGGCCCGTCAGGGGCGAAGGTGGCGATAATGACCTGCCCGCCGGGCGCGAGCGCGGCTTTCAGCACCTCCACGTAGCGCCGCCGGTCGGCCGCCTCGGTGAGGAAGTGAAACACCGCGCGGTCATGCCACAGGTCATATCGGCGCCTCGGCCGCCAGCGCAGCAGGTCGGCGCAAATCCACTCGACGGCATCGGCGCGCGGCCCCAGCCGGGCACGGGCCTTTTCCAGCGCCGCCGGCGCGATGTCGAGCACGGCGATATCGGCGTATCCGGCATCCAGCAGGTGATCCACCAGGCGCGAGGCGCCACCGCCGGCGTCGATGAGCGTGGCATTCTTTCCCAGGCCGGTATTGGCAATCAGACGCAGAGACAGCGCCGGCCGTGCCTGATACCAGCTCACCGCATCCTCGGCCTTGTTCTCGTAGACATTCTGCCAATGTTGCTCGCGCTCGTTCATGGCGCTGTTCCCCGTCATGCTCTCTCATGCTTGCGCAACACGCGGAGAATAGCATGGCGAGGCATGGCATGAACGGGAATCCTCCTCTCCCCCTTGGCACATGCTCCCTGATAGGGGGGGAAGAGCGGCTGGAGGCCGATCATGCCAGAATTGCATGAAGAGCCCACACGCCCCCGCGTTTCGACGCAAATGCTCGGCACAAACGAAAATCAACCCCGCCGCACCAGCTTGCCATCCACGAAGTCGAAAATCGCGCCGTTGGCATCCATCTCCGGCGAGAAAATCTTCCATGCCGCCTCGGCCAGTTCCTCCGGCGTCGGCAGGGTTTCCGGATCCTCGCCGGGAAAGGCCGCCGCCCGCATCCGTGTGCGGATGGGGCCGGGATTGAGAATATGCACCCGGATATTTGTGCTGGCGCATTCCTCGGCATAAACGCGGGCCAGGCATTCCAGGGCCGCCTTGGTGGTGGCGTAGGGCCCCCAGTAGGCGCGGCACTTGTGCGCCGCCCCGGAGGTCACGAACGACACGCGCGCCGCGTCAGACTGCCTCAGCAGCGGATCGAGCGAGCGGATGAAGCGCCAGTTGGCCGTCACGTTGATGGCATGGGTGCGCTCCCAGTATTTCGGCTCCACGTGCGCCAGCGGCGACATTGGTCCCAGCACGCCGGCGCAGCCGAAGAAGATATCAAGCTTGCCCCAGCGCTCGAAGATGGCCCCGCCCAGGCGGTCGATACCCTCGTAATCCGTCACGTCCAGCGGTACCAACGTCGCGCTTTCGCCGCCGGCGGCGCGAATCTCGTCATCCAGCGATTCCAGCGCGCCTTGCGTGCGGCCCACGGCGATGATGTGCGCCCCTTCCCGCGCCAGCCGAACCGCCATGGCGCGGCCAATGCCACGCGTCGCGCCGGTGATCACCGCCAGCCTGCCCTCCAACGCGCCCGAGCCCTTCGTCATCTCGTCATTCTCCTGAAAATCAGCCATGGTTGCCTGGCCGCCAAGGCCGCGAGCCCGCTCCTGGCGGCCCCGCCTCAGGCCGTGTCGGCCAGCAGCGGCAACTGCTTGGGATCGGTGTTCTCGTCCTCCTGGTCCACCAGCTCGGTGGGATAATCGCCGGTGAAGCAATGATCGGTGTATTGCGGCCGTTGCGGATCGCGCCCGTCGTGTCCCAGCGCCCGGTAGAGGCCATCCACGGAAATGAAGGCCAGACTGTCGGCCTCGATGAAGGCGCGCATTTCCTCCAGCGTGTGGTTGGCGGCCAGCAACTGGTCGCGGTCGGGTGTGTCGATGCCATAATAGTCCGGGTGGGTGATGGGCGGCGAGGCGATGCGCATGTGCACCTCTGCCGCGCCGGCCTCGCGCACCATCTGCACGATCTTCTTCGACGTGGTGCCGCGCACGATGG
The DNA here is from genome assembly GCA_027031305.1 of Hyphomicrobiales bacterium. Classification (GTDB taxonomy): domain Bacteria; phylum Pseudomonadota; class Alphaproteobacteria; order Rhizobiales; family Aestuariivirgaceae; genus Thermopetrobacter. Next base: position 3,855 of record JALVRJ010000272.1, read on the forward strand.
AATCGTCGATGAGCACCACCCGCCGCCCCTTCAGCACGGCGCGGTTGGCGTTGTGCTTCAGCTTCACCCCCAACGCCCGGATCTTCTGCGTCGGCTCGATGAAGGTGCGGCCGACGTAATGGTTGCGGATGATGCCCAGCTCGAACGGCAGGCCGGAGGCCTCCGCGTAGCCCAGCGCCGCCGGCACGCCGGAATCGGGCACCGGCACCACGATGTCCGCCGCCGCCGGCGCCTCCTCGGCCAGGATCCGCCCCATCTCCTTGCGCATCTGATACACCGAGCGCCCGCCGATGATGGAATCGGGGCGCGCGAAATAGATGTATTCGAAGATGCACGGCCGCTCCGGCTGCTCGGGAAACGGAAAATAGCTCTCGATGCCCTCCTCGCCCTTGCCGGTGATGACCACCACCTCGCCATTCTTCACCTCGCGCACGAACTCCGCGCCGATGATGTCGAAGGCCACCGT
>JALVRJ010000273.1 GCA_027031305.1 Hyphomicrobiales bacterium
CACCTCCGCGAAGGACTGCCCGCCGCCACCGTGCTGGGCAGACCCGGCGGCGCAGGCATGGCGGCGGCGGCCTTCAATGCCATGCTGCTGCACTGGCGGCATCGCGTTACCGCGCGGAAAAATCGGAATACCGGATGCAACACCTGAAAAAACACGAAAATCCCCTGCTGATCATCGGCATGGGAGCGGCGGGCATGGACAGCCTGTCCATCGGTGCCTCGCGGGCGTTGTTTTCCGCCGACATCATCTATACATCCAGCCGGCTGGCGCGCATGTTGCCGCTGCCCCTGCGCGAGAAATGCGCCACCTGGCCCGTGCCCTTCAGCGCCATGACGGACGAGATATCACGCTACCGGAGCGAGGGCAGGCGCGTGGCGGTACTGGCCTCCAGCAATCCGTTCTACTACGGTGTCGGCGTGGTGCTGGCGCGGCATTTCAAGCCGGAGGAAATCGAGGCATGGCCGGCGCCCTCGGCCTTTGCCCTGGCCGCGGCACGGCTCGGCTGGGCGGAACAGGACATCTTCAAGATTTCCCTGCATGGGCGGCAGACGCGCGCGCTGGAGCCATTGCTGGTGGAGCGCACGCGCATCTTCCTGCTCACCGAGCCCAGCACGCTGCGCCGCGTTGCCCAACGGCTGATGCGCCGCAACCTGCTGGGCAGCCGCATCATCATTCTGGCCGACCTCGGCGGCCCGGACGAGCAGATATACGAGCTGACCGTGGAGGAAGCGCTGACCTTCGATGACACGGTGCTAAGCCTGCCACACGTCATCGCGCTCGATTGCCAGTATGCAAACCCGGAAACCGACTTCCATCCCCTCGCCAGCTCTCGCGCCGCCGGCCTGTCGGAAGAGGTGTTCGAGCATGACGGGCAGATCACCAAGGGGCCGGTGCGCGCCATCACCGTCGGCGCGCTCATGCCACGCGCCCGCACCCTGCTGTGGGACATCGGTGCCGGCTGCGGCAGCGTCGCCATCGAATGGCTGCGCATGGCCGGGCACACCGCCCACGCCATCGCCATCGAGCGTGACGCGCGGCGCTGCGGCATGATCGAGCGCAATGCCGATACCCTCGGCGCCTCCAGGTTGCGCGTGGTGCACGGCGAGGCGCCACAAGCCCTGGCCAACCTGCCGCGGCCGGACGTGGTGTTCATCGGCGGCGCCGTGGCGGACGAGGCGGTCTTCCAAGCGGCCTGGGATGCCCTGCCCGGGGGGGGCTGGCTGGTCGCCAACGCCGTCAGCCTGGCCGCCGAGCAGGCGCTGCTGGCGCGGCACGCCAGGCTCGGCGGCGAATTGACGCGCATTCAACTTTCCCATGCCACGCCCATCGGCGGGCAAGGGGAGAAGTCCATGTCGTCGGAAACACCACCACCCACCGAGCAGGAAGCCACGCCCGGCATGGCCGAGGCGCGCACCCCCCTGCCGCCGAAAACCGGAGGATACGAAGCCTTTCGCCATGCCCTGCCGGTAACGCAGTGGCGGGTTCGCAAGACCTGATCCTTCGGCATGGCCGGACAGCGTAATTTCGATGCGAGGCTTTTCCCGCATGATGTCTCGAAGCGTCATGCATGACCTGTATCGAATGGACATTCTGTTCATGAATGGGCGCCTTGCCTTGCCCTCGCCGTCTTGTGCTGCTTGTAGAAACGCATGGAAATCGTGGAATTGTTCCAATCACGAAAAGGGACTGAAGCATGTCGGGGACGCTTCATGGACTGGGCCTGGGGCCGGGCGATCCGGAACTGATCACCTTGCGCAGCTGGCGCGTCATATCTCTGGCGCCCGTCATCGCCTACCCGGAAGGCCCCTCCGGCCGCTCGAGGGTGCGCTCCATAGCCGCGCCGTTCATGCCCGATGACGTCGAGGAACTGCCGCTGTCCATCCCCTTCGGCGCCACCGGCGCGGTGCTGGAAGACGCCTACGACCGCGCCGCCGCCATCATTTCCGCCCGTCTCGATGAGGGCAAGGACGTTGCCCTGCTCTGCCTGGGCGATCCGCTGACCTACGGCACTTTCGGCAAGCTGGCCGCGCGCCTGGCGCGCAGCCATCCCGTGCGCGTCACCCCTGGCATCAGCGCCCCCCAGGCCGCTGCCGCGCGCGTCGGCCGCACACTGGTGGAAGGCAACCAGCCCCTGAAGCTTCTGCCCGCCACCATGGACGAAGACATGCTGCTGGCCGAATGCATGAACCGGCACGCGGCGCTGGCCATTCTCAAGGTGGGGGAAAACCTGTCCCGCGTTTGCGATGCGCTGGTGCGCTCCGGCCGCCTGGACCAGGCACTGGTGGTGGAAGAGCTGGACGGTGCCGATGAACGTGTTCTGCCCTTGCGGGAGGCCCTTTCGTCGGCAGACGGCGAAGCTCGCTATTTCTCCCTGGTGCTGGTGTGGCCCAGGGCGTAAGGCGGACGTGACACACAAGCCGGGGCCCCAAATGCCTGAAACGCCCGAGTTTCCCCCGCCCCTTTCCGCGCCGCCGCTCGTGCTGTTCATCCATGCCCATGCCGCCGACATGGCCCACCGCATTGCGCGCGCCACGGGCGGTGAGGCGCGCCAACAACGCACCAACGTCATGGCCGCGCTGCGCCACGCCCACCGGACCGGCCGCGCCATCATCGGCATTTGCGCCACAGGCATTCTCATTCGCGCCGTCGCGCCCTTGCTGCGCGGCAAGCAGCATGAGCCACCGGTCATCGCCGTATCCCCCGACGGCGCCTTCGTCGTTCCCCTGCTGGGCGGGCATCATGGCGCCAATGCCCTGGCGCGACACATCGCCGAACACATCGGCGCACGGGCGGTTGTCACCACCGCCTCGGACGCGCGCTTCGGTATCGCACTGGACGAACCACCTCCGGGCTGGATGCTGGCCAACCCGGAAGACGTGAAACCCTTCATGGCGGCGCTGCTGGAAGGCGCGCGCGCGCATGTGCAAGGCCGTGCGCCGGACTGGCTCAAGGACAGCGCCCTGCCCCTATCCGATGACCCGCACTCGCCCTTGCGCATCAGCTTTTCGGAAACCCTGGTCGAACCGGGAGAACATCACCTGGTCTATTACCCGCGCGATCTCGTCATCGGCGTGGGCATGGCTCGCGATGCCAACCCCTTGGACGTCATCGCGCTGGTGGAAGCGGCGCTCGCCCGCGCCGACCTGCCCTCGGAACGCGTCGCCGCCATCGGCACCATCGCCGTCAAGGCGGACGAACCGGCGCTCGCCGCCCTGTCGCGCCAGCTCGCGGCACCCGTGCGCCTGTTTTCCGCCGAGGAGCTGGCCACCGTGGCCGTGCCCAATCCCTCGCCCATCGTGCAGGCCGAGGTCGGCACGCCCTCCGTGGCCGAGGCCGCCGCCCTGCTGCTGGCGGGCCCCGGCGGGCGCCTGCTGGTGGAAAAGGAGAAGAACACGCTGGCCACGGTGGCCGTGGCGCGACGCCCCGCGCCGGTGGCGGACGCCGACCTCCTGCCCGGCCGGCGGCGTGGACGGCTGTTCGTGGTGGGGCTGGGCCCGGGTGGGGCCGACATGCGCACCGGACAGGCGCGAGAAGCCCTTCTGCGAGCGCGGCACTGGGTGGGCTATGACCTGTATCTGGAACTGGCGAAGGACCTCTCCGCCGGCAAGCGCCTGCACGCGTTCGCCCTCGGCGAGGAGGAAGCCCGCGTGCGCCACGCCATCAGGCTGGCCGCTGCGGGCGATGACGTGGCCTTGCTGTGCTCCGGTGACGCCGCCATCTATGCCATGGCCTCGCCCGTGTTCGAGCTGCTGGCGCGCGAAGAGGAAGGATGGGACGACTTCGCCCGCCGCGTCGAGGTGCGCGTCATCCCCGGCGTCAGCGCCTTTCAGGCGGCCTCGGCCGGGGCCGGCGCGCTCATCGGGCACGACTTCTGCGCCGTGTCGCTATCCGACCTGCTGACCCCATGGCAAGTCATCGAGAAACGGCTGGATGCCGCCGCGCGAGGCGACTTCGTGGTGGCGCTTTATAACCCGCGCAGCCGCCGACGCACGGAACACCTGGCGCGCGCGCTGGAAATCCTGCGTGCCCACCGGCCGGCGGAAACCCCCGTCGTCATCGCCTCCAACGTCGGTCGTCCCCGGGAAAGAATCCACATCACCACGCTGGACAAGGCCGATCCGGAGAGGGTGGACATGCTGAGCATCGTGCTGGTGGGCGCGGCCAGCAGCCGCTTCGTGCGGGCCAACGGCAGGACCATGGCATACACCCCGCGCGGATATTCGGGAAAAGAGCGCTCTTGATGCCGCCTGTCTGGCTTGCGAAACGGACTGGAAGGCAGACCGGGGAGCGGGCCGGAACCGCTCGCGTCTCAGCGCAAGA
>JALVRJ010000274.1 GCA_027031305.1 Hyphomicrobiales bacterium
GGGTGGTGGGTGGTTCTTTATGCATTGTGGTATAAGCCGCGGGCCTGAGGGCAATCCGCCGCCGGCAAGGCGACATGCACATGGTCGATTTCCTGTAATCATTTTAAGTTTTTAAGTTTTCGCTTTCCCCCGGCTGCTGGTATGTTGGGCGCTGAACAGGAAACGTTTCGCGCGCCATGAACAAGCTTCCGAACATCGACGCCGCCGCAACGCCCCTCGCCGAAAACGGCGAGGCCGCATCCACCAGCGTCCCGCCACGCCGCCCGCGGCCGGTTCGGCAGTTGCTGCTGGCGCTGCTGCTGCTGGCGGCGGGGTTCGCCGGCTGGAAGGCGATCATGGCGCTGGCGCCCCAGCCTCATGTGCGCAAGGCCGTTGAAACCCCCGTGGCGGTGCGGGTGGTGACGGTGCGGCTGCGTGACGTGCGCCCCACCTGGACGCTTTATGGCGAGGTCGCCCCGGCCCGCGCGACCACCCTGCAAATGCCCGTCTCCGGCCGCATCGCCAGGGTATCGCCGCGCTGGAAGGAGGGCGCCCGGGTGCGCGCCGGCGAGGAATTGCTGCGGGTGGAGGATCTCGCCTATCGCGCCGCGGTGAAGGAGGCCGAGGCGCGGCTGAAGGAGGCCGAGGCCCTGCTTGCCGATGCGCGCCAGAAGGTGGATTCCGAACGTCGCCTGCTGCGCGAGGCCGAGGCGCAGTTCGAGGTCGCCCGGCGCGAGCTTGAACGCGTGCGCACGCTGGTGCGGCGCGGCGCCCTGCCGACGGCGCGCCTCGATCAGCAGCAACAGAAATATCTCGCCGCGCGTGAGAAGCTGGAAAGCCGCAAGCAGGCATTGGCCGCCGCCCGGGCCCGCCTGGCCCAGCAGCAAGCCGCCGTCACACGCCTTTCCTGGGGGCTGAAGAAGGCCCGGGACAACCTGCGCAAGACCGTCCTGCGCGCGCCCTTCGATGGCCAGCTGGCAAACGTGCGCGCGGAAGTGGGCCAACAGGCCGGCCCCAGCGCCCAGTTGGCCACCCTGCTGGGCGGCGGCGCGCCGGAAATATCCGTGCAACTGCCCGAGGCACGCCTGTTGGCGCTGAAGCGGGCCGGCGAACGCGCCGTTGGCCGCAAGGTGAACATCATCGTCGCCACCCGCACCGGGCGCGTGCAGCTGCCCGCCACCGTCATCCGCGAGGGCGCCCGTGTTGAGCGCAAGAATGGATCACTGGCCCTTTTCGCCATGCCCGACGCGCCAGGCCGGGCCGGCTGGCTCAAGCCCGGCGCCTTCGTCGAGGTGCGCATGAAGGGTCCGCTGCTGGAAAACGTGGCTCTGTTGCCCGAGGCCGCTCTTGCCGATGGCAACAGTGTCTTCGTGGTCAGGGATGGCCGGCTGGCGCGCCTGCCGGTGAAGCTGCTGGGCATGGAGGGCGGCAAGGCCATCGTTGCCGGCGTGCCCGCCGGGGCAAGGGTGGTCGCCCATCGGTTGGCCGAGCCGGCACCGGGCAAGCCGGTGCGCATCATTCCCCCGCCGGCCGGTGCCGGCTGAGGCGTTCCCCGGCGGGCACGGGGCCGTGGTCACGACCCTCCCCTCGCCGCATGAAGCCGGAATGCGCCTCTTCCAGTTGTGAAAGACACGGGCCTGGGCGGGCACGCGGGGCGGTTTGCGCCTCTCGACCCTTGCACAGGCTGGCATCAGCGCTTCAGCCGCTCGCGCAACATGCCCTCCACCAGCGAGATGGTTGCCTGCAAGTCGTGAATGGCCGCCTCGATCTCGCGGCGGCGCGCGTGCAGCGCTTCCAGCCGTCCGCGCAGCTTGTGCAGGGCCATGCGCAGATCCGCCGCGCGTCCCTCGCGCAGCCGCAGCGTGTCCAGCATTTCGCCGATTTCGGCCAGCGTGAAGCCCGCCATCTTGCCGCGCAGGATGATTTGCAGCCTTTGCCGGTCGCGCTGATGATAGATGCGCTTCTGCCCGCGCCGCTCCGGCGACAGCAGCCCCCGTTGTTCGTAATAGCGCAGCGTGCGTGCCGTCACGCCGAACTCCCGGCATATCTCGCCGATGCTCCAGCCCTTGCGTCCATCCGCCTTCTTTTCCATGGCGCGCCCCCTTCCGTTGCCCATCGGGTGAAAGATACAGCCGTTTAAGAAAATTTTTACCTTAATTGTCGACGGTTGTCGGGAGGCAACATGGCCACGTTCGGCGTTCGGCCACTTTCGCGCCGTGCCGGTCGTGGACGCGGAGACTTCGGCAGATGGGTGTGCGGAGAAACGACGTTGACAGGGATGCGAGGGCGCTGAGCCGCGTGCGCGCGCAATTGTCCGACCTGCTGCGCGATCAGCCCGCCGACGCGTCCTCCTCCACCCGGACCGCAGGGGTTGCGGGGGAAGTCAACCACGCCACCCGGGATTCCGGCCGAGAACGTATAGTCGGGGAGAAGGAAAAAATGGCCCTCAACGCCAGCAAGATGGACAGATTCGAGGAACTGGTGCAGCACCAGCTGACCACCATCGCCGCCCGGCTGGAAGAGCTTGGCCGCCGGCTGGAGGAGGAACGCTCCTTCGCCCCGCAGAAGCCCGAGGAAGTCCCGGGCTACGCCGAGCTCAAGACGGCGTTGCACAACCTCATCGAACACCTGGAGCTGGCCGAGGGCCGCACGGCGGAGGCCATCGGCGCCCTGCGCGAGCGGCTCGAGGAGGTCAGCCAGCGCACCACCCAGGCCCTCAAGCTGGCCGAGGCCGGTGGCGGACCGGTGGACGCCGTGCAGACGCTGGAAGAACGCATCAATGCCCTGCACCGACGGCTGGAGGACATCGCCGAGGCCACCGAGAGCGGCACCCGCGCCTATGTCGACGCCTGCATGAAGGAACTGACGGCGAAGGTGGAACAGGCCGCCGCCCCGGCCATGCCGCAGGACGTGGAGGAGATGATTCGCCACGAGACGGGCCAGCAGGTGCGCGCCGCCGAGGAACGCATCGCCGCCATGGTGGCGCGCTTGCAGGGCAAGATGGAAGACCTCGCCGCCGGCGCCATGGACGTCGAACGCCTGCGCACCGACATAGACAACATCGGCGACCAATTGAACAGGGTGCGCACGGAACTGGGCCAGAAGGCCGGCAAGGAAGAGCTTGCGCAGGTGCGTGCCTCGCTGGAGCAACTCTCCGCCACCGTGGACGGCAAGGCCGACCGCGCCGACGTCGTGGCCCTCAAGGAGCGGCTGGACGCCCTTGCCGCGCAGCTGGAAGTGGCCCACGCCAGCGCCGCCCCGGCCGATGATTCCCGCGTCAATGCCATCGAGGAACAGGTCATGGCCCTGCGCCAGATGGTCGAGGAGGCGCTGGGCGAGCCGCTGGCCATCATCGGCGACAAGTTGGCGGCGCATGATGCCGCGCTGAACGAGTTGAGCGCCCATGGCCAGCGCCTGCAACAGATGGAAAGCATCATCGATCAGCTGCAACGGACGCTGGAAGGCGATGCGGCCGGACAGGGCGCTGGCGCCGACATGGCGGAAGTGGCGGCGCTGAAGGAAGGCCTGAAGGAGCTGGAGCAATTCACCCGCGAGGCCGACCGCAACGCCCGCGAAATGCTGGAAGCGACGCAGGCGACGTTGGCCGAGATCGTCGAAAGGCTCATCGCGCTGGAGGAGGACGGCGCCCGCCGGGCCGGCGATCCCGCCACCCCGTCCGCACCGGCGCATCGCCAGGAAGATTCCACGCGCATGGACGCCGTGGCGGACCTGCTGGGCGAGAGCGCCCCCGCGATGGGCGGCGCTTCCACCGCCGCGGAGGCCCACGCGCGCGATGTGGCCGCCTCCACCCCGGTGGACACCGACGACCCACACGACATTGCGCGGCGCATCGCCGCGCGGTTGGAACACGGCGAGGCCGACACCACTCCGGCGGCCACGCGGGACACCGATTCCGCCGGGCAGGCCGACAAGTCCGTGCGGCTGGAGGATGATTTCATCGCCGCCGCCCGCCGCGCCGCCCTGGCCGCCAATCAGCGCCATGGGTCCATCGAGGAGGAAGACGGCAAGGCCGGTGGCTTCCTCGCCCGCCTCCGTGGCGGCCGCGGAAAGGAACGGCGGCGGGCGCCCGCAACGGCTTCCGGCGTGGAGATGGCGCCGCCGAATGCCATGAACACGCCGGACGGGAAGGACGCCTCCCGCGAGGACGGCAAGCCCGGTGCCGTGCTCGGCCTGCTCTCGGGCCTGCGCGGCAAGTTGGGCAGGGCCGCAGCCTCCAGCGCGCCGGCGCCGGCCAGCGCCGGCCAGGCCGCCGACGGCGGCGAGGTGGCGACCGCCCAGACGCGCAAGCGCCTGCTGCTCGCCGGCACGGTTCTGCTC